>NZ_JBEZJQ010000003.1:0-142755 GCF_040653135.1 Actinomadura sp. NPDC048021 | reverse complement strand
CCGGCCGCCCCGCCCCCCCGGGGCGCGCCCGCCGTTGTATTTCCTCCTCCCGCGGGGGGGGGGGGGCCCCCCCCCCCCCCCCCCCACCACCCCCTCGCCGTTCGCGTGGGCGTCGCGTGTCCGGGGGCCGGTCCCGGGCACTGCGGACGGTAAGTCCGACCTGTCGCATAGCCCACCGGCGACCGTCTCCACGGTCACCTCGGCCGGTGGAGCGGCACGGGCTCGGTCGAGAAACGGGCGCTGCGGGCGTCGCGTTCGCCGCCGAAGCGGCGTGTGAGGATCTCGTAGAGTTCGGGCCGCCGCCCCTGCATCCAGCGACGGCCGGTCGACATGGGCAGCAGGTCGAGATCGAGATCGGCGACCACCATGGCGTCCTCGGCGGCCCAGGTCTCGGCGAGGATCCTGCCGTACGGATCGAGGATCATCGCGTTGCCAGTGCGAACCTCATCGTCATCCTCGCCCACCCCGTTGCTGAACAGGAGGAAGAGGCCATTGTCATGGGCGCGGGAGGGCAGCCAGCGCATCAGCCACTCCCGCCCGTTCGGCCCGCGCAGCTCGGCCTCGATCGACTGGCGATCCCGGTCCCGGCCCCGCCACAGTTCCATGGGGATCGGGCGCATGCCGTGCGGGCTGCGTGAGGCGGTGCCGCCCGTCTGGTGAGGCGCGATGAGGACCACCGCGCCCAGCAGCGCGGTCGCCCGGACGTTCTCGACAAGGTTGTTGTCCCAGCAGATGAGGACTCCCATGCGCACGCCCCACGGGGTGTCGAAGACGGTGAAGCGGTCGCCACTGGAGATCGCTTCGTGTTCGAACGCGTGCAGTTTCCGGTGAACGTGGACGTCCCCGTCCGGCAGGCACATGGCGTAGGAGTTGAACAGGCGTCCTTGATCATCGATTTCCAGGAAGCCCACGCCCACGGCCACGCCCAGCGTGCCCGCCAGCCCGCGGACGAACGTCACAGACGGGCCGCTCACCGGCTCGGCGAGCTCCTGTAGCCGCTCGGCCGTCTGACGGCGAAGGTGCCAGTAGCCCGTCACGCACATCTCGGGGAAGACGACGACCAGCGCCCCGGCCTCGGCCGCCCGCGTGGTGAAGTGCTCGATCCTGGCCAGGTTGTAGGCCTTGTCATCGGGCCGATGCTCGAACTGGACGGTCGCACAACGCATGGTTCCTCCTCGTCACCGCTCCTGCGTGCTCACCACCGAACCCTCTCGCCGCACATTCGTCCAATGAATCTTTGGATCGATGACATAACCTCTGGAAATGGATATCCGTCTGCTCCGCTCCTTCCTGAGAGTCGTCGAGCACCGTGCCTTCGGCCGGGCGGCGCTGGCGTCGGCCATGACCCAACCGGCTCTGACCAAACAGATCCAGGCACTGGAGACGCAGGTCGGGGGACGGCTGTTCCATCGGGGTCGGCACGGCGCCACGCTCACCGACCTCGGCGCGATCCTTCTGCCCGAGGCGGAGGATCTGGTGCGGCGGGCCGACACCTTGGCCGTGCGAATGAACCGGATGGCCTGCGGGGAGATCGGAAGGCTGTCGGTGGGTTTCGGCATGTCGAGCATCGAACTCGCGCCGCGGGCGGTGGCGGCGTTCAGGCGGCGCTACCCGGACGTGGGCATCGTCCTGGACGACATGTCCTCACACACGCAACTGGAGCGGCTGGCAACGGGCGAGTTGGACGTCGGGTTCGTTCGGCTGCCGGTCGGTGAGAAGTGGGAACGATTGCCCCTGCGGACCGACCGCCTCGCGATCGCCACGGCGGGGGATTCACCGCCAGAGAACGCGGATGATGTGGCGCGATGGGCGGCGGGGCGGCCGTTCGTCGCGTTGGCTCAGGTGAAGGGGCCAGGGCTGGCTTCACAGATCGAGGCGTTCCGCGCCTGCCTCGGTGTGGACACCGAGGTGGTGCAGGAGGCACATGACCTGCAGACCGTGCTCGCGCTGGTGGCGGCGGGCGTCGGTGTCGCGTTCGTCCCGGTCAGCGCGGGCTCTATCGCACCGGCGCAGGTCATGCTCAAAGCGGTGGACCACGAGGCTGCGACCTGGCAGATCGGGGCCGTGTGGAATCGGCAGGCCCGCAATCCGCTGACCGGCAACTTTGTGACGGTCGTGCGGGAAGTGGCCGCGCGGCAAGAAGGCCGGCCGCCTTCGCCCGCAATGACAAAACCAGGTGCCGGGGACGGGCCGGAAGGGCCATGGTGAAGGAATGCTGGTCGATCACTTCCCGCCGCTCGGTCTGCGGCTGAGGACGCCGCGGCTGGAACTGCGCCTGCCGTCGCCCGAGGAACTCGCCGCGCTGGCCGACCTCGCCGCCGAGGGCGTCCACGACCCGGAGACGATGCCGTTCATGGTGCCGTGGACGGACGCCCCGCCCGCCGAGGTCGCGCGGGGCGTCGTCCAGCACCACTGGAGGACGCTCGGGGAATGGACGCCCGAGAAGTGGGAGCTCGACCTCACCGTGTTCCACGAGGGCGAAGTCGTCGGGCAGCAGACCCTCTGGGCGCGCGACCTCGTCGTCCTCCGGCAGGTCGAGACCGGCTCGTGGCTCGGCCAGCGCCACCACGGGCAGGGGATCGGCACGGAGATGAGAGCGGCCGTCCTGCATCTGGCCTTCGCGGGCCTGGACGCCGAGGAGGCCGTCTCCGCCGCCTTCGAGGACAGCCACGCGTCGAGCGCGGTGTCGCGCAAGCTCGGCTACCAGCCCAACGGAGTCGACCGCCACGTCGTCCGCGGGGCGGTGACCATCGAACGGCGGTACCGGCTGACCCGGGCCGACTGGGAACGCCACCGCACCGTCCCCGTCACCATCGAGGGCCTCGCCCCCTGCCGGACGATGCTGGGGCTTCCGAAATGACGGGCCGGACGTTCGAGGATCTGGTCGCCGAGGCCGCCACGGTCTCCGTCGCGGGCTGGGACTTCTCCTGGCTGGACGGCCGCGCGACGGAGCAGCGCCCGTCCTGGGGATACCAGCGGCTGATGAGCGAGCGGCTGGGCCGGGCGCGGGCGGCGCTGGACGTCGAGACCGGCGGGGGAGAGGTGCTCGCGGGCGCCGCGGTGTTCCCGCCGACGATGGCGGCGACCGAGTCGTGGCCGCCGAACGTCGCCAAGGCCACCCGGCTCCTGCACCCCAGGGGCGCCGTCGTCGTCGCCGGCTCCGCTGACGCGCCGCTCCCCTTCGCCGACGATGCGTTCGACCTGGTCGTCAGCCGCCATCCGGCCACGGTCCGGTGGACCGAGATCGCGCGTGTCCTCGCCCCCGGCGGAACCTACCTCGCCCAGCACGTCGGCCCGGCGAGCGTCTTCGAGCTGACCGAGTTCTTCCTCGGCCCACAGCCCGAGGCCCGCCGCGCACGCGACCCGGAGGCCGAGAGCGCCGCCGCCCGCGCCGCCGGGCTCGACATCGTCGACCTACGTTCCGAGCGCCTGCGCATGGAGTTCTTCGACATCGGCGCGGTCGTCTACTTCCTGCGCAAGGTGATCTGGATCGTCCCCGGCTTCACCGTGGACCTCCACCATGACCGCCTGCGCGAGCTGGACGAGCGGATCCGGCGCGACGGCGTCTTCACCGCCCATTCGTCCCGCACCCTCATCGAGGCCCGCCGGCCGGCGTGAGGCGCTCGCGCTACGCGGCGGCGCTCAGCCGGTAGGCGGTGCCGCTGCTGCCCTGCACCCAGGCGTCGGGCAGCGCCGCGGCCAGCGCGTGCTGGGCGCGCCAGCCGGTGCAGTGCCCCGGGACGACGAGCCCCGGCGCGAGGCCGGTGAGGGCGGCGACCGTGGGCGCGATGACCGGTTCGAAGGCCGGGCCGCCGAGGTGCAGCCCGCCGACGAGCGCGTGCAGCTCCCCGACCCCCGTCAGCCGCTGCGCGTGCCGGACGATGTTGATCGCGCCCGCATGGCTGCAGCCGGTCAGCACGACCAGCCCGCGGCCCCGGACGTGGACGACGAGCGCCTGGTCGTCGAGGACGAGCGGGTCGTGCGCCCACTCCCTGCCCGTCCAGGCCTGGTGCGGCGGCGGCATGCCGTGCTCGAACTCGGTCGTCCGGTCGACCTCCCCGGTGATCAGGACGCTGCCGTCGAGGAGCAGCGAGGGCTCGCGGCGCTCGATGACCTGGAAGCCCTCCCCGTCCAGCGCCCGCTTGCTCAGCGTTGGCAGCTCCTCGACGTCCCGGCCGGGCACGGCGAGGCGGCGCCTTGTCCAGACCAGCGGATGCAGCACCATCGGCATCGACCGCACGCCGCGCAGGCCCACCATCCCCGCCAGCCCGCCCGCGTGGTCGAAATGGCCGTGGCTGAGCACGACGCCCTGGATGTCGCCGAGGTCGATGCCGAGCCTGTCGGCGTTCGTGACCATCGCGTCGGGCGACCGGCCCGTGTCGAACAGCAGGGTCGTGGAGCGGCCGGCCCGGCGCACCGTGACCAGCGCCGAGAAGCCGTGCTCGGCGATCATTCCCGCGGTGGTGCGGCCGCCCACGAACTGCGGCGCCGCCACCACGCCCGCGCCCGCGCCCGCCCGGCGGGTCCGCTCGTCATCGCCCAGCAGGGCGTCGTAGACGTTGTCGACGAGAGTGACGATCTCGACCTCGTCCACCGGCTCCAGCGCGACGGGGTCGACCGCCGCGCCGTGCACCGGGCGCGGCGCCGACGCCGTCGCCTCACCCGTCCCGCCACCGGTCTCGCACATGGCGGCAGCCTAACCGCCGCGTGGCAGCCTCACCGCCGCGCGGCGTCCGCCCGCGCGCGACGCCCGCGCGACATAGACTGAATGATCACGATTTGGGGCCGTTCAGGAAGGTCGTGGCGACGGGATGGCGGACTCCGGAGAAGCCTCGTCCGTGCCCGGTGTGGACACCGGCACGCCGAGCGTCGCCCGCATGTACGACTACTTCCTCGGCGGCAAGGACAACTACGCCTCCGACCGCGAGGCGGCGGAGGCGGTCGCGCGGGCGCTGCCCACGGTCGAGGGGGTCGCCCGCGCGAACCGCGCGTTCCTCCAGCGCGCCGTCCGCTACGTGGCCGGACGCGGCATCGACCAGTTCCTGGACATCGGCACCGGCCTGCCCACCCAGGGCAACGTGCACGAGACCGCGCGGGAGGAGCAGCCCCGCGCACGGGTCGCGTACGTCGACAACGACCCGATGGTGACCGTCCACGCGCGGGCCCTCGTCGCCACGGACGAGCTGACCACGATCGTCCAGGCCGACATGCGCCAACCGGACACGGTGCTGGACGATCCGCAGGTGCGCGCGCTGCTCGACTTCCGGCGCCCGATGTGCGTGCTGTTCGTCGCCGTCCTGCACTTCCTCCGAGACGAGGAGGAACCGGCGGCGCTCGTCCGGCGCTTCACCGAGGCCCTGCCCGCCGGCAGCCACGTCATCCTGTCGCACGCGGCGCTGGAGGAGCGGCGCAACGTGCGGGTCGGGGAGACCTACCGCTCGCAGGCGGCGAGCGCGAGCCTGGTGGCCCGGACCCGCGAGCAGGTGGCGGCGCTCCTGGACGGCCTCACCATCGTCGACCCGGGCGTCGTCCGCCTGCACGAATGGCGCCCCTACGGCGGCGAGTACATCACCGACGCCGGCTGGACGGCCGTGGCCCGCAAGGACGGCTAGCCGTTCTGTCCCGTGATCTCGGCCTCGATGCCGTAATGGTCGGACAGGACGGTCGAACGCCCGCCGGGAAGGCGGACCTTCTCCTTGAAGACCAGGCGCGCCTTCGCCTGGAGGCCCGGCCCGACCAGCATCTGGTCAATGGCGCCGATCTCGGCGTACTCGGGGCGGAAGGTCGGTTCCGTGTCGCCGGCGAAAACGTCCCGCAGGCCGGTGCTCGAAACGAACTCCGCAAGGTAGGGGGAATCGCGGGGGACGTTGAAATCGCCCATCACCACCAGCGGTTCCGCCTTCGGAATCCGGTCGACGGCCGCCGCCAGCCGGCGCAGCTCCCCCTTCTCGACTCGCGTGTAGACGTTCGAGGGGGACCAGTCCATGTCCAGGTTCGCCGAGAGGTGGGTGTTCACCACGGTGAGGTGGCCGCCGGGGAGCCGGACCCGGGTGAACAGGGCGCCCTTGCCCAGCAGCCATTCGGGACGCGCCGGCCCGGCGGGCGCGTATGCCCGGAAATGACGGCGTGTCACCGGGTGGCGGGAAAGGGTCACCAGGCCACCGCGGACGAGCGGGAACATCGGCGTGTAGGAGACGTGCGGATACGAGGCGGCGACGCGGCGCAGCAGGCCCAGCACCCTCCACGAGATGACTTCCTGCAGGCAGACGACGTCGTAGTCCGACCGTTCGATCGTCTCGGCCAGGACGCCCATCCGGGCGCGGGCCTCGCCCTTGAAAAGGGTGTTGAACGTGAGCACGCGCGCCTGCATGGCGGCCACTCTATGTCACCGCGTTGCCCATCGGGGCGACGCCTTCCGATACTTGGGCGCGACGACCGGACCGCCAATACCGGGCGCGCCGGACAAGAAAGGTTCTGCATGGGATTCCAACTCGGCTTGTTCTCCCCCAACACCGAATCGGGGCTGGCCATCACGACAGCGCCGGAGCGATGGCACGCCACCTGGGACGACAATCTCCGGCTCGCACGGATCGCGGACGAGGTCGGCATCGACTTCCTCCTGCCGGTCGCGCGCTGGACGGACTGGGGGCCGGACACCGACTTCCACCGCAGCGCCCTCGATCCGCTGGTGTGGGCCTCCGGGCTGCTCGCCCAGACGAGCCGGCTCCGCGTGTTCACCACCGTCCACACCGCGTTCCACCACCCCGTCGTCGCGGCCAAGCAGCTCGCGACCGCCGACCACCTCAGCAAGGGGCGGGTCGGGCTGAACATCGTGGCCGGTTGGCACGCTCCCGAATACGAGATGTTCGGCCTCTCGCTGCCCGGCGACCACGACACGCGCTACGCCCTCGCGCAGGAGTGGTGGGACGTCGTCAGGCGCATCTGGTCGTCCGATGAGCCGTTCGACCACGACGGGCGGTTCTTCCAGCTCAAGCACGTCGTGGGCAGGCCCAAGCCGTACAACGGGCACAGCCTGCCCGTCATCAACGCCGGGTCGTCCACGCAGGGGCGCTCGTTCGCCGCGCGCAACGCCGACCGGGCGTTCACCGTCGTCGGCGGCCCGCAGGACGGGGCCGAGATCGTGAAGGCCATCCGCACCGAGGCCGCCTCCCACGGACGGTCGGTGGGCGTCTTCACGCTCGGCCATGTCGTGTGCCGGCCGACCAGGAAGGAGGCGGAGGACTTCCTGCGCTACTACGCCGACGAGCGCGCCGACTGGCCCGCCGTCGACGAGGTGATGCGCCTGCAGGGGCTGCACGCTCAGTCGTTCACCCCGGAGATGCTCCAGGTGTACCGCGACAGGTTCGCGGCCGGCCACGGCAGCTGCCCGCTGGTCGGCGACCCCGACGACGTCGCGGACGGCCTGGCGGATTTCGCTCATGCGGGATTCGACGGTATCGCTCTGTCGTTCCTCAATTACGCTGACGAGTTGGGCTACTTCGCCGCCGAGGTCATGCCGCGGCTGCGCGCCCGAGGTGTTCTGTCCGCCGACGATGAGGAAACGGCTTCCCCGCCAGGACGATGACTTCTTCCGATGCCAAGCCGCCCCTGTCCGCCCACCGGCGCGTCCTCAGCAAGGACATGGGAGTCCTGCACGACACGGTCGAGCCGTTCGCCGTCGGCCACGACCTCCAGGCGCTCGAACCGGACGTGCCGATGGACGGCCTGGTCAACGCCCTCGGCGTGGGCTCGGTCAACCTCGTCTGGGTGCGGTACGGGGGCGGCGGCGTCATCGTGGACACGCCGCCCACGGAGGGGCACTTCGCCCTGTGCGCGCCGATGGCGCCCATGGGCGTCGAGTACCGGGCCACCGGGCGCCGGACGACCTCCGCGGGAAGCCTCGTCCTGTCGCACGACGAGGCGATGCGGATGACGCCGCACCCGACGGAGGGCTGCCTGGTCATCGCGACGAGCACCGGGCGGCTCGCCGACCATCTCGGCGCCCACCTCGGGCGCGGGCACGCCGCGCCGCTGCGCTTCCACGACGGCGGGGAGGGCCTCGTGCCGTCCTCGATCGTCGAGCGCACCTGGCGGTACGTGTGCGACGTCCTCGACGACGCGGCGGCGCAGGGCGGCCTCCACCCGCTGGCGGAGCGCAGCCTGGAGGAGTCGCTGCTGACGGCGATCCTGCTCGGCCTGCCCCACACGGGCACGCCGAAGCTCGCCGAGCCCGCCGACCGGGTCCCCCACCATCTGGCCGGGATCATCCGGGAGTGGGTCGAGGCGCACCACCACCGCCCGGTCGGGGTCACCGACATCGCGGCGGCGGTGGGGCTCGGCGTGCGGCAGCTCCAGGCCGTCTGCCAGGCCGAGTGGGGCATGACGCCCACGCAGCTGCTGCGCGGCGTGCGGCTCGACCGCGCCCGCGCGGAGCTCTCCGTCGCCCGGCCCGGGCCCGGAGCGATCACCGAGGTCGCCGGGGCGGCCGGGTACTTCCACATGAGCCGTTTCGCCGCCCACTACCGGCAGCGCTTCGGCGAGACGCCCTCGCAGACCCTGATGCGCGCCTGAGTCAGCCCCAGGGCCCCTCCACGCCCGTCCGGAGGCGGTCGCCGGCGCGCCGCCCCATGCGGGCCAGGGCCCGGTTCGCGGTGGGCGACACGCGGGAGAGGACGCGGCCGAAGCGCGCCTCGGCGGTGACGAGCACCACCGGCCTGTCGTGCCGGACGGCCCGCAGGATGGCCCCCGCGACCTTCTCCGGCGCGTACCCCCGGCGCTCGGACGCGCGCCCTATCCGCTCGCGCAGCTCGGTCTCCGCGCCGGACGGCAGGCCGACGAAGCGGGTCCTGCCGACGATGGGGGTGTCGATCACCCCCGGGCAGACGGCGGAGACGCCGATCCCGTAGCGGTCGAGGTCGAGACGGAGGCCCTCGGTCATCTGCAGCACGGCGGCCTTGGTGGCGCCGTACGCGGGCATCTCCGCGCTGGGCAGGTAGGCGGCCATCGACGAGATGTTGACGATGTGGCCCCACTCGCCGCGTTCCACCATCTGGCGTCCGAACAGGCGCGAACCCCGGTACATGCCGTCCAGGTTGATGGAGCGGATGCGGTTCCACTCCTCCTCGGACGTCTCAAGCAGCGACCCCGCGATGGCGATCCCCGCGTTGTTCACGACGACGTCGGGGACCCCGAACGTGTCACGGACGTAGTCGGCGAACCGTTCCATCGCCTCCGCGTCGGCCACGTCCACCCCGTAGACATGGGCTTCGCCGTCGGACGCCTGTATCTCCTCCACGGTGCGCTTGGCGGCGCCCTCGTCGATGTCGGCCACGACGACGCGGGCCCCTGCGGCGGCGAAGGCACGGGCGGTGGCGCGCCCGATGCCGCTGCCCGCCCCTGTGATGACGACGAGGTCGCCTCCGAAGTCCTTGCCGGGGAGCCCGGCCGCGCGCGCGTGGGCGATCGCGGGCGTCTCCGGCCCGCCCTCGACGTGCTCCACGAACTCACTGATCCAGCGGGCGACGAGGTCGGGGTGGCTGCGCGCCACCCAGTGCCCCGCCGGTGCGCGCCGCACGTACAGGCGCTCCACGGGCCCGCGCGCGGACAGCAGGAGCGCCTGCGAGCCGTAGCGGTCCTTCACGGGGACGATGAGCTGGACGGGGACGTCCGTCCGCCCGTCGCCGAGCGCGCCCGCGCCGGCATGGCTCATGCCGGCACCGCCCATGGCAGCACGGCCGCGGCCCATGTTGGCGCGGTACAGGCCGAGCCCGTGGCGGGCGTCGGCGGGCAGCGTGCCGGCCGGGTGCCCGGGACGCGGCTCGGCGCCCTCACGCAGCCGCATCACCCGACCGAATCCGGCGGCGAGGACCCTCGCCGCGACCTCGCCCGCCCAGGGCGTCATCAGAACCGGCATGTAGACGCTGCGCCGCGCCTGCCCGAGCACCTCCGCGACGCCCCGCGGCCCGGACCGGACGGCCTCCCTGGCCCAGCGGGCCATGTGCCGCCGGTCCGGCCCGGAGATCGAGGTGAACGAGGCGACGCGGCCGCGCAGCCGGTCGCCGATGACGGCCTCCCAGCCCTGCACCGAGCCCCAGTCGTGCCCCACCAGATGGACGGGCTCGTCGGCGCCCACGCCGTCCAGGACGGCCTCCAGGTCGCCCATGAGCGCGTCCAGCCGGTAGTCCAGCGGGTCGGCCGGGACACCGGACGCGCCGGCCCCGCGCACGTCGTAGACGACGACGCGGAACCGCTCGGCGAGCCGCCCGGCGACCTCGTCCCACATCGCGCCCGTGTCCGGGTAGCCGTGGACGAGGACGACCGTCGGCCGGTTCTCCACGCCCCGCACCCGCACCGCCAGCTCGATCTCGCCCGACCTCACCCACTGGTCACGCATCGGCACGCCCGCCTGTCCCTAGGAGCTCGTTTCCCGTGAAACTACGCTCCTGAGGCGGCGTGTCCACAGTTCCCTAGCGGACCGGCTGGCGCAGGATCGTGCGCATTCTGGCCGGATCCTCCTCTCGGACGTCGGACAGGTAGACCTCGTGGTGCAGGCCGTTCGGCACCAGGCCCTCGGCCTCCATCAGCGCCTCCATGCGGGCGAGGGAGGCGGGCTCCTCGGAGTACGGCCCACGGTGCAACACCTGCACGCACCGTCCGTCGGTGTAGGAAACGTGCTGGACGCGTGCCGCCGCGGGCAGGCCCGAGCAGGCCCGCGCGCGGGCGGCGTCGATCGTCGCCGTCCCGTCCGGGAGCCGGAGGAACAGGTGCCACCGCCACTCCTCGCGCGGCACCTCGAACGGCGAGCGGTCGTCCTCGACCCACCACCGCCCCTCCAGCGGCGCCGGGGGCGCGCCGAGCGCCTCCATGACCGCGTACAGCGCGCCCACGCTCTCGTAGTAGACGGCGCCTCCCGGCTCGCCCCGACCCGTGACGGCCAGGCCGGTCACGGTCCCGTGCTCCACCAGTTCCGGCTCGTCGGCCGCCTCGTACCACCCCGGTGCGCCCTGGGCGGGCGCCCCCGTCCGGTCGTGCGCCCGATCGGTCGCGCTCGTCATCGAGGATCCTCCACGTAAATCATCACCCGGGTCTCCAGGTGTTCGGGCGGCGTGGTCGCGGGGTCGTTGAGGTACACCTCGCGGACCGGCCCGGCGGGCGTCTGCCCGTAGTCGCCGAACCACGCGAGCACGCCGTGGACCGTGAGCGCGATCTCCTCGTAGGGACCGGTGTGGAGGGCCGCGGCGAACCGGCCGCCGGGCAGGAGGTCGTCGCCGTCCTCGTGCTGGACGGCCACGCGCACGTCGAACTCGTCCCCCATGTCGAGCGGGAACAGGCCGACCAGCAGGCCGCCCAGCCCCAACCTGGGCAGCAGCCAGGTCGCGCACGCCGAGGTCGCCCTGTCGATCGTCGCCGGCGTCGCGGACTCCCGCGCGACGAACACGCGCCGCGCCGGCTCCCGGACGACCGAGACCTCCGTCTCCGGCAGTCCCTGGGCGACCACGCGGTCCAGGAGCCGCAGGGCGCGCCGCCGCCGGGCGACGTCCGCCTCGACCCTGTCCCGTGCCTCCGCGAGGGCGCCGCCCTCGCCGCCCAGGACCCGCGCGACGTTCGGCAGCGGCACGTCCATCGACCGCAGCAGCCCGATCAGCAGCGCGTCCCGCGCCTGGCCGGTCCGGTAGTACCGGTAGCCGGACGCGGGGTCGACCCACGCCGGGGCAAGCAGCCCCAGGTCGTCGTAGTGCCGCAGCTGCTTGACGCTCAGCCGGCACAGCCGCGCGAACCGTCCGATCGGGAGGAGATCCTTGCTCACGGACCCCACCCTGGGCCCTCCCGCAGTGGGAGAGTCCAGCTCAGGACGGACGCGCGCTCAGCCCCGTGCACGAACGCAGGCCGTTCCATCGCCGGACCTCCGCCTTGGCGGCGGCGCCCTGCATCGGCACGGGGATGCCGCCGGAGATGAGCGCGGGGCTCCACTTGTCCTTGGTGACCTTGCCGTTCTCCACCTTGAGGAAGAGCACGCCGGACTTCGCCGTCTGGCCCTGCGCGGAGGAGAACACGAAGTTGCCCATGCCGTAGTGGACGTACGCGCCGTTCATGTACCCGCCGCCCAGCGGGATGTGCGCGTGCCCGCCGACGACGACGTCGGCGCCCGCCTCGACGAGGGCCTTGGCGAGTTCCTGCTGGCGGGGCAGCGGGCACCCCTTCAGCTCGGCGCCCCAGTGCAGGTGGACGATGACGACGTCCGAGCCCTGGCGCGCCTCCTTCACCGCCTGCACCATGCGCGGGACGTCCTTGGCCGACGCGAGGCCGCCCTTGGTGTCGGTGGCCGTCCACGCCTGGATCAGGTGGTCGTCCAGCACCTGCGTGGCGCCGACGATGGCGATCCTGTTGCCCTTCACGGTGACGCGGTAAGGCCGGTAGGCGGCGTCCGCGTTCTTGCCGATGCCGACGACCGGGAACCCGCTGCGCTTGATGGCGGCCAGGGAGTCGCGCAGGCCGCCCTCCATGTAGTCCATGCCGTGGTTGTTCGCCATGGAGGTCACGTCGACGCCCGCGGCCTTCAGAGCCGTGAGCGCGGTCGGCGGAGCCCGGAAGGTGAACTGCTTGCCGGGCGCGGGCGTCCCCCCGGTCGTGATGGCCGTCTCCAGGTTCACCATGGCGAGGTCGGCGGCGCGCAGCTGCTTCGCGACCGGGCCCAGAGCCGTGGACGGCTGAGCCAGCCTCCCGCGCAGCGACCCCTCGAAGTGCGTGTCGCCGCCGAAGGCGAGCAGGATCGGCTGCTTGGCGGCCTTCGCCGGCCGCGTTCCACCCTGCTGCCCGCCGGACGGCGAGGCCGGGGGCGTCGCGCCCTCCGCCTTGGACTTGTCCGAGCCGCCGCACGCCGCCGCGGCCAGTGCCACTCCGACCACGACCAGGGCCGTCGCCCCCCGCATGCCCGTCTTCCCCCGCATGGCCATCGCCTCGCCTCCGTCCGGCCCCCCGTGGACCTGTGGGTCGGATCGGCCCAGCATGCCATGAGCGCGCCGCGTCCCGGCAAAGACGTAGAACTCTTTCTCTTGAACCGTTCATGTTCACGGAGACGGCCGTCCGCCCGCGGGCGGCGACCGACGCTCCCCCTACGTCCCGTTCTGTGCGTTAACGTGCAGCTTCATGTCCCTGCGTTTCGACCAGACCGGCTGGCAGCCCCTCCAACCCGGAGCCTTCCGCAATGCCGACGGCGACACCGTCGCCCTCTACGGCTTCGACGTCCCGCCCGACCTGCCCGCCCCCCTGGAGCAGCTCGACCTCCTGCGCCGCGACACCGCCGCCAAGACCGCCGGGTCCGGCGGCGGGCTGATCGAACTGGACGTGGTCACGCTGGACGGGCTCCCGGCCCTCCGGCAGATCATCAAGCTGCCGCTGCCCGACCGCCCGACCGGCGTGGCGTACGTCGCCTCCTTCACGGTGCCGCGCGCGGACCGCAGCCTCGTCCTGAAGATCCAGTGCCTGGAGCAGGGCGTCACCGGGATGCGGGACAGCACCGCGCTCAACCACTACCTGACCGAGTACGGCCAGGGCCGCGACCTCCAGGACATGATGCGCTGGTGGGCGCAGCACGCCTACGCCCCGGAACTCCAGGGCGGCCTGCCCCGCAACCTCTCCGAGGACCCCGGCTGGGACCCGCACTTCCCCCAGCACCCCCTGTCCCGCGCCCGCCGCATCCTCACGGACCTGGCCCCCACCATCGAACTGCACCCCGTCTTCAAAACCGCCCCGCCCTTCGCCCCCTGACCGCGTCCCGAGGGAAGAACGCGAGCGCAGCGCGCTGAATGGCGATTACTGGCGGGAAAGCCGCGCAGTGTCTTAATAGTTCACTTTGCGGCATAGCGCGGTGAGAGGCGGGCGGCCATCATAGAGAGACGGTCCCGTTCACAAGGAGTGTCTCGATGGGCGACCGCACGGCCTTCCGCACCTGCCCCCTCTGCGAAGCCCTGTGCGGGCTCGCACTGACCCTCGACGAGGCGGGCACGGTCACGCGGGTCCGCGGCGACGAGAAGGATCCGTTCAGCAAGGGCTACATCTGCCCCAAGGGCGCGACGCTCGGAAGCCTCGACGGCGACCCCGACCGGCTGGCGGAGCCACTCGTGGCGGGCAAGACCGCCGGATGGGACGAGGCCTTCGAGACGGTGGCCCGGCGGCTGGCCGAGGTCGTCGCGCGGCACGGGCGCGACGCCGTCGCCGTCTACCTCGGCAACCCGACGGCCCACTCGATCGCCGGGCCGCTGTACGGGTCCGCGATCGTCAAGGCGCTCGGCACCCGCAACCTCTTCACCGCGAGCACCGCCGACCAGATGCCCAAGCACGTCGCGTGCGGGCACATGTTCGGCGACCCCCTGGCGATCCCCGTGCCCGACCTCGACCGCACCGGGCACCTGCTCATGCTCGGGGCGAACCCGCTGGAGTCCAACGGCAGCCTCGCGTCCGCCCCCGACTTCCCGGGACGGCTCAAGGCGATCCGGGCGCGCGGCGGGAAGATCGTCGTCGTGGACCCGCGCCGGACGCGGACGGCCGCCCTCGCCGACGAGCACCTGTTCATCCGGCCCGGGACGGACGCGTTCTTCCTGATGGCGCTCGTCCACACCCTGTTCGCCGAGGAGCTGGTCGCGTCCGCCGGGCACCTGGCCGGGCGCGTCAACGGGCTCGACGACCTGCGCGCCCTCGCCGTCGACTTCGCCCCCGAGGACGTCGCGGACGTCACGGGCGTCGGGGCCGCGACGATCCGCAGGACCGCGCGCGAGCTGGCCGCCGCCGAGCGCGCCGCCGTCTACGGCCGCATCGGCACGTGCACCCAGGCCTACGGGACGCTGAACAGCTGGCTCGTGGACGTCCTGAACGTCCTCACCGGGAACCTCGACCGGCCGGGCGGGGCGATGTTCCCGCGGCCCGCCCACGCCCCGGTGTACCGGCGCAAGAAGCCGTTCACGACCGGGCGGTGGCGCAGCCGCGTCCGCGGGCTGCCCGAGGTCAACGGCGAGCTGCCCGTCGCGACGCTCGCCGACGAGATCGAGACGCCCGGGGAGGGGCAGGTCAGAGCGCTGATCACGATCGGCGGGAACCCGGCGCTGTCGGCGCCGAACGCCGCCCGGCTCGACCGCGCGCTCGCCGGTCTGGAGTTCATGGTCAGCGTCGACCCCTACCTGAACGAGACGACCCGGCACGCGCACGTGGTCCTGCCGCCGCCGCGGCCCGCGCAGACCCCGCACTACGACATCGCGCTCACCGGGCTCGCCGTCCGCGACTACGCGCGCTACTCGCCGCCGGCCGTCCCGCTGCCGGACGGGCGGCCCGGCGAGGCCGAGATCCTCGCGCGGCTCGCCATGGCCGCCTCCGGCACGGACGGCGACCCCGCCCTGCTCGACGAAATGATCATCAAGGCGACGCTGGAGAAGGCCGTCACGCTCCCCGGGTCCCCGGTGCTCGGCCGCGAGCCCGACGAGCTGCGCAAGATGCTCGACACCGGCACCCTCACCGAGCAGCGGCTCGACATGATGCTCCGCCTCGGCCCCTACGGCGACGCGTTCGGCGGCGAGCCCGCGCTGCGGGAGGAGCCCGGCGGCGACGCGGGCTTCACCGGCCTGACGCTCACGCGGCTGCGCACCGAGTACCCGCACGGGCTCGATCTCGGCGCCCTCAAGCCGCGGCTGGAGGAGGTCCTGTGCACCACGTCCGGCCGGATCGAGCTGTGCCCGTCCACGTGCGCCGCCGACGTCGACCGGCTCCGCTCCGCCCTGCGCGGCCCGGGGACGTCCGGCGGCATGGTGCTGATCGGGCGGCGGCACCTGCGGTCCAACAACAGCTGGCTGCACAACGTCCCCGAGCTCGTGCGCGGCTCCAACACCTGCACCCTCCAGCTCAACCCGGCCGACGCCGACCGCCTCGGCGTCACCGCAGGCGACACCGTCCGGGTCACGTCCCGGGCGGGCGTTCTGGAGGCCGTCGCCGAGCCCACCGACACGATCATGGTCGGGGTGGTCAGCCTGCCGCACGGCTGGGGCCACGACCGCCCCGGGACCCGGACGCGGGTCGCGAGCCGGCACGCCGGGGTGAACGTCAACGCCGTCACCGACGAGCAGGAGATCGACCCGCTCTCGGGCAACGCCGTCCTCAACGGGGTCCCCGTCACCCTGGAGGCGGGCCGCTGACCCGTTGTTTAGCCCCTCCCGGCACCAGGTAGGTATGACTGGCCGCGGAGGAACGCGGGAGACTAGGGTCGCAACAGGCGTCCCAGCAGGACCGCGGAGGAGGGGCATGAACCGACGGGTCAACATCTTCCGGCGCGGAGAGAGCCCCCAGGCGACCGCGCGGCTGGCCGACGCCACCGAGAGGCTGGAGCACGCCGACGGCCTGGACCGTCCCATCCGGGTCCTGTCCGGGGCCGTCCGGCGGGTGCTGCGTCCAGGGCCGGTCAAGGACGCCCTGCACGGCGTCCCGGTCGGCCATCCGGCCCACGCGCCGCTCACCGACCTGCCCATCGGGCTGTGGATGTCGGCCGCGGTCCTCGACCTCGTCCCCGGCACGCGCCGCGCCTCGCAGGTCCTCGTCGCCGCCGGGCTCGCCGGCGCCGTCCCGACCGTCCTCACCGGCATCGCCGACTGGTCGGCCCTGCACCGCGAGCAGCAGCGCGTCGGGCTCGTCCACGCCGCCGGGACGGCCACCGCGAGCATGCTCTACTCGGCGTCCTTCGTCGCCCGCCACCAGGGCCGCGACGCCGCGGGGCGCGCGCTCGGCTTCGCGGGCCTCAGCGCCCTCGTCGCCGGCGCCTACCTCGGCGGGCATCTGGCGTTCCGGCAGGCCGCCGGCGCCAGCCACGCCGACCAGCTCGCCCACCTGGTCCCGCTCGGCTGGCACGACCTGTGCGCCGTCGAAGACCTCCCGGACGGCTGGCCCGTCTCCCGCCGCCTCGGCTACATCGACCTGTTCGTGCTGCGGCAGGGCGAGGAGGTGCACGTCCTCGCCGACCGCTGCAGCCACCTCGCGGGACCGCTCCACCAGGGCCGCGTCCTGACCGGCGAAGGCGCCGACACCTGCGTCGTCTGCCCCTGGCACGGCAGCACGTTCCGCGTGGCCGACGGCTCCGTCGTCCACGGCCCGGCCACCGCCCGCCAGCCGTCCTTCGAGACCCGCGTGACCGAGGAGGGCACCCTCCAGGTCCGCCCGGTCTGACGGCTTCGGTCTGACGGCTCCGATCTGAGGCGCCCGCGCATGCGCGGGCGCCTTCGCGCGTGCCCGCCGCCCTCCGGACGATGCCGGTATGGCCCCGACCTCGGGGAGATCATGGGGGTTTCACTGATTGACCCCTTTTAATGGGGTCCGGATGTCCATTATGGGCATTTAGTCAGCGGTATGGAGATAGCCGTTGGCCGTTCCGCGACAAAGCCTTCACAGTGCACACTGATCACTATTCTCATTGTTTGCGACCAGAACGACATGCACGGAATTCCCCTCGGGAAGCGTGATCAAGGAACGATGCCGGACACCTCCGGCACCGAAGATCATTTCGATGGGGGAAGAATGAGGACAAGCGCGCGAACCGGCATGGCACTCGCCGTGGCCGGTGCGGCGAGCGGGCTGTCGCTGCTGTCCGGCGGAGCCGTCGCCGTAGCGGCGACGGACGCGAACCACGCCGAGGCGGCGACCGTCGCCCGCCAGGCGGCCGTCTGCCGGTACGAGGTCACCGCACGGCACGGCCTGGCGGTCCGCAACGGCCCCGGCGTCAAGTTCAAGCAGGTCGGCACGCTGCCGTTCCGCAAGCACATCAGCGCCGACTGCAAGAAGACCGGCTGGACCCAGCTGCGCGGCAGCGTCCCGCCGGCCTGGATCGGCAAGTGGGTCGCCGTGCGGTTCCTCAAGCAGATCACGCCCGTCCGCGTCTGCCGGTACGAGGTCACCGCACGGCACGGCCTGGCGGTCCGCAACGGCCCCGGCGTCAAGTTCAAGCAGGTCGGCACGCTGCCCTTCGGCAAGCACATCGGCGCCGACTGCAAGAACAGCGGCTGGACCCAGCTGCGCCAGAGCGTCCCGCCGGCCTGGATCGGCAAGTGGGTCGCCGTGCGGTTCCTCAAGCCGATCAAGCCGCACGGCGGCGTCATGGCCGGTGGCGGCGGCACCTCGATGTCGAGCTTCCCGATGCTGGCCGGCGCCGGTCTCGGGGTTCTCGCCCTGGGCGGCGGCATCGCCGTCGTGGCCCGTCGCCGTCAGGTGAAGGGCGTTTCCTGAGCCCATGGACAGGAGAAGGCGCGGCGGCCGGTCGAACCGTTTCCGGTACCGGCTGGCCGCCGCGCTCATCGCGACAGGGACCGCGATGTTCGTGGTGGGATTGGTGCGCGACCATTCCGATCCGCCGCCGCAACCGCCGTCCTCCGACATCGTGCGGCCTGCCCCGAGAAGTGCGGAACCCGAGCCGGACATCGCACTGCGGCCCTCCAATCCCGAACGCGTCAGAATTCCGTCCATCAAGGTCGACGCGCCGATCCGCCGCGTCGCCACCGAACGGGACGGAACGCTCGGCGTCCCGCCGCTCGACCGGGTCCGGGAGGTCGGCTGGTGGGAGGACGGCCCGACGCCCGGCGAGAACGGCAGCAGCGTGCTGGTCGGCCACGTCGACTCGAAGTCGGGCCCCGGCGCCTTCTACCGGCTCGGTGCGCTCCGTCCGGGCGGCACGATCGAGGTCGTCCGCGCCGACGGCACGGCCCCGGCCTTCCGCATCGACCGGATCAAGCGCGTCGACAAGGACGAGTTCCCGACCGACAGCGTCTACGGGCAGCAGGGCCGGCCGGAACTGCGCCTGGTCACCTGCGGCGGCCGGTTCGACGCCAAGCGAGGGCACTACCTGGACAACGTCATCGTCTACGCGTCCCTGATCCCCGCTCCCCGGAACGCCGTTCCGGGGACCCACCGCAAGTCCTGACGGCCGGTCGCCGCCGGGCCCGGCCCGACCCCGCCGGGCCGGGCCCGCGGCGGTCAGCCGGACGGTTCGCGGCCGTCGGAGGCCACGGGGTGCTCCACCAGGGCCAGGACGCGGCTCGCCATGAAACGGGCCGTGCGGACGGGGGTCCCCGTCCGGGTGACCTCGCTGACCTCCACGACGCCGCGCCGCGTCGCGATCTCCACGCGGCGCCCCGCCCGGCTCGCCGCGACCTCGTACGTCCGCGTCCCCTCGCCGGCGTCGATCACGATTTCGACCTTGTCGCCCTTCATCCGCGCGAACCTCCGGTAGTCGAACGTATATTCGACTTATACCCGGAACGCCGCGCCCGCAACCCTCCCAAAAGGTGCGAAAGCCCTGGTCAGGCCAGGAGATTGACGATCGCGACGAGGCCCACGACGACGATCACTGCCCGCAGCGCCAGCGGCGGGATGCGGCGGCCGACCTTGGCGCCGATCATGCCGCCGCAGGTGGAGCCGGCGGCGATGAGCAGCACGACCCACCAGTCGATCTCGGCGTCGGCGAACAGCCACACGAGCGTGAACAGGATCGCGGCGGTGCCGTTCACGACGGCCGACAGGACGTTCTTGCCCGCGTTCAGGCGCTGCAGGTCGTCGTCCAGCATGATGCCGAGCAGGGCGATGAGGATGATGCCCTGCGCGGCGCCGAAGTAGCCGCCGTACACGCCCGCGAGGAGCACGCCGACCCACAGCGCCGGGCCGCCGTGCTGCGGCCGGTGCTCGCCCTCCCGGCGGCGCTGCATCCACTTCTGCAGGCGCGGCTGCACGATCACCAGCACCAGCGCGATGACGATCAGCGCGACCACGATGACGTCGAACGCCTCGGCGGGCAGGCCGAGCAGCAGCAGGCCGCCGATCACGGCGCCGACGAACGAGCCGGTGGCCAGGCGCGTCAGCCGGCCGCGCTGCCCCTTCAGCTCGTGCCGGTAGCCGTAGGCGCCCGTCACGCCGCCCGGGACGAGCCCGATGTTGTTGGAGATGTTCGCGACCACCGGCGGGTAGCCGAGCGCCACCAGGGTCGGGAAGGTGATCAGGGAGCCGGACCCGACGACCGTGTTGATGCCTCCGGCGGCCACACCGGCCGCGAAGACGGCGGCCGCGTCAAGCAGATTCACGTCCGTCCCATCCCTGCGCTACGAGTTCCCGACGGCGCGTACATCGTAGGGACGCCGTGGCGGGCGGCCGACGATCGGGGGTCGTTTGTGGCATCCCGCCCGGTTCAGCGGGCCGAGCGGGCGTACCAGCGGCCGTTCTGGCGGTCGATCGTCAGCGGGAGCCCGAACGTCTCCGACAGGTGCCACGGGGTGAAGACCTCGTCCACCTTGCCCTGGGCGACGACCTGCCCGCTCCGCAGCAGCAGCGCGTGGGTGAAGCCCTCCGGGACCTCCTCCACGTGGTGGCTGACCATCGCGATGGCGGGCGCGGCCGGATCGTCGGCGAGCGCGGCGAGCCGGGCCACGAGGTCCTCGCGCCCGCCGAGGTCGAGGCCGGCGGCGGGCTCGTCGAGGAGCAGCAGCTCGGGGTCGGGCATCAGCGCGCGGGCGATCTGGACGCGCTTGCGCTCGCCCTCCGACAGGGTGCTGAACGTCCGGCGGATCAGGTCGGCGGCGCCGAGGGCCTCCAGCAGCGCGACGGCCCGGTCGAGGTCGGTCGAGTCGTACTCCTCCTGCCAGCGGCCGAGGATCGCGTACGAGGCGGTCAGCACCAGGTCGATGACCGTCTCACCGGCCGGGACCTTCTCCGCGACGGAGGAGCTGGCGAGGCCGATCCGCGGCCGCAGCTCGAACACGTCGGTGCGGCCGAGCTCCTCCTCCAGGATCGAGACGCTGCCCTCGGTGGGATGCAGCATGGCGGCGGCGATCTGCAGCAGCGTGGTCTTGCCCGCGCCGTTCGGGCCGACGATGACCCACCGGTCGCCCTCGTCGACCGTCCATGTGACGTCGCGCAGCAGGGTGGCCCCGCCGCGCCTGACCCCGACTCCGCGGAGTTGAAGCACCTCGCCTGCCATCGCGCGCCTTCGTCCCCAATCCGGTGGTCCGTGCTCCCGCTTGCAGGAAAGAACCTATGCGATCCGGGGCGGCCGTGGCCCCCCGGGATCGCACCAGGGGAACGGCTTCGGAACACCCCCGCGCCGCGAGAGGTCCCTTACGTCCGGTGGCACCGGCGATCCGAACGCTTATCGTGGATCGCATGCCCATTGCGGAACGCACGAGACCGAGAATGAGCACGGACGTATGAGCAGGGCCGTCGCGATCGCCCTCGTCGCCTGGGGCAACGCCTGGCTGACGGGGCACGTCGGCCTGGACGAGGCCGTCGACGAGGTCGAGAAGAGCGCGGGCCCGCAGATCGTCGGCGGCGAGCCCGCCGAGGTGACGCTGCGGCGCGGCCTCGGCGACCTGCGCGTCGGCGGCCTGGCGGCGCTGCGGCTGGCCCTGCCCGAGCCGGGCGACCCGCTGGGTCTGACCGGGCCGCCGTCCTTCAACGCCGCGGCGATCGAGGCGGGCGCCGCCGCCGTCGCGGTGCTGGACGGGCGGGGCATGGGGCTCGTCCCGTCGGAGGACCGGCGCGGCTCGTCCTACGTCGGCGTCCGCTGGACGACGCACGACGCGTCGGCGGCGCCGCCCGACGTCCCGTCCCTCGCGGAGGCCGACCGGCGGCTCACGCTCGCCATGCGGGACGCCACCGAGGCGCTGCTGGCCGTCGACGACTTCGCGGGCGTGCCGCCCGAGATCGCGGACGCGCTGGTCGACCTGCGCGACCCCGACCGCGGCGACCACCCGCTGTCCCCCGGCTACCCGCCCCGCGCCCACCGCGTCGCCGCCCTCGCCGGCCGCCTCTCCCTGGTCGTCGACCTCGCCCGGCAGATGGACGACCGCGGCCTCAGCGCCGACCAGATGAGGCGCCGCGGCGAGGCCCTCCGCCTCCTGGACGCCGCCGTGCGCCGCGCCCTGGTGGCGGCTTGCAACAGTGCCTTCGACCCGGTGCCCGGAGCGGAGCGCTAGCGGAGCGGAGGACGCCGGGTCGGACCCGCTTCTTGCCGGGGGGCGTGGGGGGTCGCCCCCCACAAAGAAACTTCCCCGATGCCCGGAGCCAAGCGCTAGCGAAGCGCATGGCACCGGGTCGGGACAGCGAAGCGGGGCGTCCCGGGTGGGGCGCCCCGCTGTCGTGGGTCGTGGGTCAGGCGCGGACCACGATGGTGTTGCAGATCTTGTCGGCGAAGGTCTGCTTGCGCTCGTCCCACAGCGGCCAGAGGAAGCCGATGTAGCACAGGAAGCTGTCGGCGACGTGCGCGATCTTGCGCACGAAGGCCATGCCGAAGCCGATGGGCTGGCCGGTCTGCGCGCTGACGAGGCGGATGCCCATCTGCCGCTTGCCGATGGACTGGCCGGTGGTGCCCTCCTGGTAGCAGATCCACAGGCCGCCCGCGATGGAGATGGCCGCGCCGATCAGCATGAGCAGGAGGCCGAACAGCGCCGCGCCCGAGCTGCCCGAGCTGGAGAGAATGATCATCAGGATGTACAGCACGAACACCGGACCACCGAAGATCAGGTAGTCGATGATGTAGCCGCCGGCGCGCGAGCCCCACTCGGCGAGCTGGCCGCCCGAGCCGTAGTGGTGGTGGTGCACCTCGTAGCCGGGCTGCGAGGGCCCCGACGGGGCGCCGTAGCCGGGCTGGGCCGGGGGCTGCTGGCCGTACCCGGGCTGCGCCGGGGGCTGACCGTAGCCCGGCTGGGCCGGGGGCTGGCCGTAACCGGGCTGCGCCGGGGGCTGACCGTAGCCGGGCTGCCCGCCGGGCTGGCCGTAACCGGGCTGGGCCGGGGGCTGCTGGCCGTACCCGGGCTGTTGCTGCCCGTAGCCCGGCTGCTGACCGTACGGGTCGTAGGGGTTGCCCACACTTGCTCCTTATTGATTGACCCTGTGGTTATGTGACGCCCGCCGGACCCGGTGGGCTCCGCAAGTCTGACCGAGGACCGACCGCGGCTCAAACCCGCAGAACACCGAACCGGACGAGCTGCCACAGCTCCGACCCGACGAGGGCGGTGCCGAGCATCCAGGCACGGGTCTTCGGCTGGAGTGCCCACCACCGTTCACCCAGCCCCAGCGGTGCGGCGGCGACGGCGACGGCGCCGGCGAGCGCGACCGGGTTCGCGAGGACGGCCTGGCCGGGACGGCCCGAGCCGAACTCGATGAACACGGTCGTGCCCCCGCACAGGGGACACGGGATTCCGGTGAGCGCCCGCAGGGGACAGAGCACGCCGGGGTCGTTCACGCGGTGGATCCATGACGCGCCGATGGCCGCGACGGCCATCGCCGCGACACGCAGCACCGCACCCTGGGGTCCGTGCCGCGCTGCGGTGAGGGTCCGGCTGACGATTCCCCCGAGAGCACCTCGCGGTGCACCGGCGGACGCCGCCCCGGGCGCTCCCCCCAACGAATCCTCCGCCTCGATGACATACAGGTGAGTGACCCGTATATCGGGTGCACCCGGAGGCGGGTCAAGTCCGGGCAACGATCCGGTGTCAGACCGTTACTCAGTGCTCGGCTACACCACCTCTGGGGCAAGAGTAGGACAAATCACCTGCTACATGGGCACTCTTTCGCGTTCCGAGCATGAATGAATCGTCCGGTGCGGGGCGTGCGGCGAACGGGACGTGCGCGCGGGCGGGGCGAGGCCGGGGATGCGCCGGGGACCGGGGAGAACGGCGCGGCATTCTGAGGGCGCGGCGTGGCGCGCGGGCGGGCGGAACGGCGCATCGCGCCTGGCCCGGGGGCATCGAGGCCCGAAGGATCGTCCGGCCCGAGGAGCGTCGGGCCGGGTCCGGCGTCCGGCCCGCGGGGTGCGGGGCCGGGCGGGCGTCAGGCCTGGGCGGCGGCGCCGACGACGACCGGCTCCTCGGAGCCGGACAGGTGCTCGGCCTCGACGACGTCGGCGATGACGGCGGTGATGTTGTCGGGGCCGCCGTTGTCGCGGGCCATCTCGATCAGCCGGTCGACGGCGCGCTGCGGGTCGGCCTCGGCGGACAGCACCTCGTAGATCTTCTGCGCGTCGACCGGGCCGCTCAGGCCGTCCGAGCACAGCAGGTACCGGTCGCCGAGACGGGCCTCGCGCAGCCGCAGGTCGGGCTCGCGGTCGTCGCGCCCGTCCAGCACGCGGTACAGCACGTGCGAGAGCCGGGACGTCTCGGCGGGATCGGCCTGCTGGCCGGCCTGCTCGGCCTCCGCCTTGAGCAGCTCGTCCATGGTGTGGTCCTGCGTCATCTGGAAGAGCTCGCCGTCGCGCAGGAGGTAGCCGCGCGAGTCTCCGACGTGCGCCAGCGCGACGGACTCGCCGGACCAGAGCATGGCGGTGAGCGTGGTGCCCATCCGGCTCAGGTCGGGGCGTTCCTCCCGGACGATGCGCAACTTCTCGTTGGCCTCGGCCACGGCGCGACCCAGCATGTCGACAAGATCGTCTTTGTGGGCGTCGGCGTCCAGCGAGCGCAGTGAGCCGATCACGGTCGAGCTCGCGACCTCGCCGCCGGCATACCCGCCCATGCC
Source organism: Actinomadura sp. NPDC048021 (assembly GCF_040653135.1). NCBI lineage: Bacteria > Bacillati > Actinomycetota > Actinomycetes > Streptosporangiales > Thermomonosporaceae > Actinomadura > Actinomadura sp. NPDC048021. The sequence continues at coordinate 118,236 of NZ_JBEZJQ010000003.1, read as the reverse complement.
GTCCGCGACCGCGATCAACCGCGCACCGGCGTACCCGGAGTCCTCGTTGTTCTCCCGGTTGCACCCGATGTCGCTGCCTGCTGCGTACCTGATTGCTACGTTCATACCAATTTCGATGACGATCCTGTCAGAGGAGTTTGTATCAGCCGCGGGCGTTGGTCTTCCCGGTTTCCCCGGCGGCACTCGTGTTTCCGACACCGTGCCGGACCGCGTAGAGCGCCGCCTGCGTCCGATCCTGGACTCCCAGTTTCATGAGCAGATTACTGACGTGCGTCTTGACCGTCTTCTCGGACACCACGAGGGCGCGGGCGATCTCCCGGTTCGACCTGCCCCGCGCTATGTGCACGAGCACCTCCCGTTCCCGTTCGGTCAGCGCGGCGAGGCCGCGGTCGTCCCGTCCCGCGTCACCCGCCGTCCCGTTCCGCAGCATCGCCTCGGCCGCGTCCGGCGCGAACAGGACGTGCCCGTCGTGGACCGCCCGGATCGCCTGGACGAGCGCCTGCGGGTCGACGTCCTTGTACAGGTACCCGGCCGCCCCGGCCTGGACCGCCGGCAGCACGTGCCCGCGTTCCGTCACGCTGGTCAGGACGAGGACCCGTGCGGCGACGCCGCGCGCCCGCAGCTCCGCCAGCGCGGTCAGGCCGTCGGCGCCCGGCATCTTCAGGTCCATGAGCACGATATCGGGCTCCAGGGATTCGGCCAGTGTCACGGCCGACGTGCCGTCCTCGGCCTCGCCCACGACCTCGATGTCGTCCTGGATGCCGAGGAAGGTCCGCAGTCCCTGCCGGACGACCGGATGGTCGTCGGCGATCAGGACCCGGATCGGCCCGCGCGCGGCGCTCACAGCGGCACCTCCAGCCGGACCGTCGTGCCTCCGTCGGGCGCGGCCTCGATCGCGAGTTCGCCGCCGATCGAGTACGCCCTCTCGCGCATGGAGGTAAGACCCAGCCCGCCTTGGGGCTCCACCTCGGACGCGTCGAACCCCGCGCCGTCGTCCGAGACCTCCAGGACGGCCCGTTCGTCCTCCGTGCGGAGCCGGACCTGCACGGTGTTCGCCCGGGCGTGGCGCAGCGCGTTGTAGAGGGCCTCCTGGGTGATGCGGAAGGCGACGGCCTCGTGCTCCTCCGGCAGGACGATCGCTTCGTCGGCGCAGAGGCGGACGTTGGACTCGTGTGCGCGGTCGAGCACCTCGACGTGCTTGCGCAGCGACGCCACGAGGCCGTCCGCCAGGTCGGTGGGACGCAGCTCGAAGATGACGGCGCGCAGTTCGGCGAGGGCCTCGGCGGCGAGCCGCTCGACCTGTTCGAGCTCCCGGACGGTCCGGACGGGGTCGCGTTCGGCCAGCGCGGAGGCGGTGCGGGCCGTCAGCCGCAGCGAGAACAGCTTCTGCGCGACGGCGTCGTGCAGCTCCCGGGCGAGCCGGTTGCGTTCGGCGACGACCGTGAGCTCGCGGTTGTGCTCGTAGAGGCGGGCGTTCGCCATCGCGATCGCGGCGTGCGCGGCGAACAGGGTGAGCAGGTCTTCGTCGTCCTGGGTGAAGCCGCCGGGACGGCGCTTGTTGGCCAGGAAGACGATGCCGAGAACGTCATCGCCGTCGCGGATCGGCACGCCGAGGAAGTCCTTCAGGACGGGGTGCGCGACCGGCCAGCCCTCGAACTCGGCCTCCTTGCGGATGTCGCCGAGCCGTTTCGGCGCGTCGCTCTTCAGCATCGCGGCGAGCATCCCGTGCTGGCGGGGCAGCGGGCCGATCCGCTCCCACTCCTCCTCCGAGACGCCCTCGACGACGAACTCGGCGAACGAGCCCTCGTCGTCGGGCACGCCGAGGGCCGCGTAGCGGGCGTCCAGCAGCTGCGCCGCCGCCCGGACGATCACCTGGAGCACCTCGTGCACGGACAGGTGGCGGGTCACGGCGAGCACGGCGGAACTGACGGCGTGCAGGGTCGCGCCCTGGTCGCCGCGGCAGCCCTCGTCCGTCGCCATTCCGGCCTCTCGTCCTCCCCCGTCCGGGCGCCCCTCGGCGCCCGCATGTGAAGACCGTACTCTCTAGGCGGGTCTTCTCGAATCAGCCGGCGGGAGTACGTGCCGCGGTGCCCCTCCCCGGGGCGCGGGACGCCGGTCCTAGGACCATCCGACGAGCCCCCGGTGGACCCGTCGGCCGATGCCGCCGGGCGCGCCGGTCCCTAGCGTCGAGGGCATGAAGACGGCACTGATCACCGGAGCCTCCCGTGGCCTCGGCCGGGCGCTCGCCCGCACCCTCGCCCGGGACGGCTGGACCCTCGTCGTCGACGCCCGCGACGCCGGCCCGCTCTCCGCGGTCGCGGCCGAGACCGGCGCGACCGCGATCCCCGGGGACGTCGCCGATCCCGCGCACCGGGCCGCCCTCGCCCGCGCGGTCGCAGGCGGGCTCGACCTGCTCGTCAACAACGCGAGCACGCTCGGCCCGACGCCGATGCCCCGGCTCGCCTCGCTTCCCCCGGACGCCTTCGCGGACACGCTCGCGACGAACGTCGTGGCGCCGCTCGCGCTGATCCAGGCGGTCCTGCCCGGCCTGCGGGAGCGGCGCGGCGCGATCCTCAACATCACGTCGGACGCGGCCGTGGAGGGCTACGAGACGTGGGGCGGTTACGGAGCGTCCAAGGCGGCGCTGGAGCAGTTGTCGAACGTCCTCGCGGCCGAGGAGCCCGACGTCGCGGTGTGGTGGGCGGACCCGGGCGAGATGAACACCGCGATGCTCCGCGCCGCGGGCGAGGATGCGGACGCGGCCCCGCCTCCCGAGGAGGCCGCCGCCGCGCTGCACCGGCTCGTCTCCGGCCGCCTTCCGAGCGGGCGCCACCGCGCGGCGGACCTGGCGGCCGCGCGATGACCACCGTCCTTGATCATGATCAGGTGACAACAAAGCAGGGCATATTGGGCACCGGGTTCCGGGCCGCGACGCTCGGGATCGTCCTGGTCGTGACGCTGCTGGCGTTCGAGAGCATGGCCGTCGGCACCGTCATGCCGGTCGTCGCGAACGATCTGGACGGCCTGTCCCTGTACGCGTGGGGCTTCAGCGCGACCCTCATCACCAGCCTGCTGGCCACGGTGCTCGCCGGCGGCTGGGTCGACCGGTCGGGCCCCACCCGGCCCTTCCTGCTCGGGCTCGCCGTGTTCGTCGCCGGGCTCCTGATCGCGGGCGCGGCGCCGTCCATGTGGGTGTTCGTCGCCGGGCGCGCCGTCCAGGGCCTCGGCACGGGCGTACCGCTCGTCGCCCTCTACGTGGTGATCGCCCGCGTCTACCCGGAGGACCTGCGGTCCCGGGTGTTCGCCGCGCTGTCGGCCGCCTGGGTGCTGCCGTCGCTGGTCGGCCCGGCGGCCGGCGGCGCCCTGGCCGAGCACGCCGGCTGGCGCTGGGTGTTCCTCGGCCTCGTCCCGCTGGTGATCCCGCCGGCGCTGATGCTGCTCCCCGTGCTGCGCGGCATCGCGCCCTCCGGCGCCGCCCGGGCCCCCGGCAGGTCGCGGTACCCGGCCGCCCTCGGCGTCGCCGCCGGCACCGGCGTCCTCCTCTACGGCCTCGACGGGGCGGACTGGAAGCTCCTGCCGGCCGTGCTCGTCGGCCTCGCGGGCCTGGCCTTCGGGCTGCCCCGCCTGGTGCCTGCCGGAACGCTCCGGCTCCGCCGCGGGATGCCGAGCGTCATCCTCGTCCGGGGCCTGCTGTCGGGGGCCTTCTTCGGCACCGACGTCTTCATCCCGCTGGCGCTGACCCGGCTGCACGACTTCAGCGCCACGCAGGCGGGGATCGTCCTGACGGTCGGCGCGCTCGGCTGGTCGGCGGCGTCCCAGATCCAGGGCCGCTCCGAGCGCCCCCGCGAGTTCTACGCCCTGCTCGGCGCCGTGCTCGTCACCACCGGGATCGTCCTCGCCACCGTCGCCCTGCAGTTCTCCGGCTGGCTCGCCGCCCCCGCGTGGATCGTCGGCGGCGCCGGGATGGGCTTCTCGATCGGCAGCCTCTCCGTCCTGCTGCTCGACCTGTCGGCCGAGGACGAGCAGGGCGTCAACTCCTCCGCGCTGCAGATCAGCGACACCCTCGGCTCGTCCCTCGTGGTCGGGGTCGCGGGCGCGCTGGTCACCGGCTTCGGCGCCGCCCGGCTGGACGTCGGGCTCGCCGTCGCCGGGGCGCTGTTCGCCGCGATCGCCGCGTTCGGCGTGATCGCCGCTCTCCGCCTGGAGGTCCGGACATGACCGTCGACTTCACCCTCCCCGCCGCGCTGGAGGCGCACGAGCCGCCCGAGGCACGCGGCCGGGCCCGCGACGGCGTCCGGCTCCTCGTCTCCCGGCGCGCCGCCTGCGAGGTCTCCCACCACGCGTTCCGCGACCTGCCGGGCCTGCTCGACCCGGGCGACCTGCTCGTCGTCAACACCTCGGCCACGCTGCCCGCCGCCGTCCGGCTCGACCGGATCAGCGTGCACTTCTCCACCCCGGTCCCCGGCGCCGACGACCGGCTGTGGCTCGTCGAGCTGCGCCGCCTCGCCGGCAAGGCCGGCCGTCCGTACGCCGGAGGCACCCCCGGCGAGTGGATCCCGATGCCCGGCGGCGCCACCCTCACCCTCGTCGGACGGCACGCGGACCGCGCCCGAGGAGTGTCCGACCGGCTCTGGCAGGCGCGCCTGAGCACCGACGTCGTCCCCTACCTCCGACGCCACGGCGTCCCGATCAGGTACGGGTACGTCCGGCGCGACTGGCCGGTCGCCGCCTACCAGACCGCCTTCGCCCACGACCGCTCGTCCGGAGGCGCGGAGATGCCGAGCGCCGCCCGCCCCTTCACGCCCGAACTCGTGACGCGGCTGGTGTCGCGCGGCGTCCTGATCGCCCCGATCAGCCTCCACACGGGCGTCGCGTCCCCCGAGGCCCACGAGCCGCCCTACGCCGAGCGCTACAGCGTCCCCGAGCCGACCGCGGCCCTCGTCGGGCACGTCCGGGCCCGGGGCCGCCGGGTGATCGCCGTCGGCACCACCGCCGTGCGGGCGCTGGAGACGGCCGTGGACACCTCCGGACGCGTCCAGGCGTCCTCCGGCTGGACCGAGCGCGTCGTGACCCCCGAGGACGGTGTCCGAGCCGTGGACGGCCTCCTCACCGGCCTGCACGAGCCGAGGTCGTCCCACCTGATGATGCTGACCGCCATCGCGGGCCGCGACCTGCTCAACGCCACGTACGAGGCCGCCCTCGCCGAGCGCTACCTCTGGCACGAATTCGGCGATCTGAACCTGATCCTTCCCGGATAGCGTCTCGCATGCCGGACCTGGCGGGCGGGACGCCCGGCGCGGCCGGTACCGTTGACAACAGCTATGGACGGGTCAGCAGAGCGCACGCTGCTCATCACACTCACCGGCCGCGACCGCCCCGGCGTCACGTCGCGCCTCTTCCGGACACTCTCCCAGTTCCCCCTCACGGTGGCGGACGTGGAGCAGGTCGTCATCCGCGGACGGCTCGTCCTCGGGGTCCTGCTCGCCTACACCGAGGGCGCCGACATCGGGCGGGTGTGGAACGCCGCCGAACGCGTCGCGAACGACCTCGACATGGAGATCGAGCTCTCCACCGGGCGCAACAAGCGGATGCCGAAGCGCAGCGGACGCCTGCACGTCACCGTCCTCGGCAACCCGCTCATGCCCGCCGCCATGGCGGGCATCGCCGGGCGGATCTCCGCGCACGGCGCCAACATCGACCGCATCGAGCGCCTCGCCCAGAACCCCGTCACCTGCATCGAGATGGACGTCTCCGGCGCCGACCCCGACGGGCTGCGCGCCGCGCTCACCGCCGAGGCCGTCGAGCAGCGGGTCGACGTCGCCGTGCAGCACAGCGGCCTGCACCGGCGCGCCAAGCGGCTCATCGTCATGGACGTCGACTCCACCCTCATCCAGGGCGAGGTCATCGAGCTGCTCGCCGAGCACGCCGGCTGCCTCGACGAGGTCGCCAAGGTCACCGAGGCCGCCATGCGCGGCGAGCTCGACTTCGAGGGGTCCCTGCGCGAGCGGGTCGCGCTCCTCGCCGGGCTCGACGCCTCCGCCATCGACTCCGTCCGCGACCGGCTCCGCCTCGCCGCCGGCGCCCGGACCATGGTCCGCACCCTCAAGCGCCTCGACTACAAGTTCGCGATCGTCAGCGGCGGCTTCACCCAGGTCACCGACGCCCTCGTCGAGGACCTCGGCATCGACTACTCCGCCGCCAACACCCTGGAGATCCAGAACGGCAAGCTCACCGGGCGCGTCACCGGCCAGGTCATCGACCGCGCCGGCAAGGCGGCCGCCCTGGAGCGCTTCGCCCGCGAGGCCGGCATCCCGATCAGCCAGACGGTCGCGATCGGCGACGGCGCCAACGACCTCGACATGCTCCAGGCGGCCGGCCTCGGCATCGCCTACAACGCCAAGCCGGTCGTCCGCCAGGCCGCCGACACCGCCGTCAACGTCCCCTACCTCGACACCATCGTCTTCCTCCTGGGCATCTCCCGCGAAGAAGTGGAAGCCGCCGACGCCGAAGACTCCCAGGCATAGCCCGGGGTTCCCGGGCGTCGCAGCCACTGGGAAAACCCAGCGCCTGGGGGTAGACAGGCCTCATGCTGCGGCGGGCGCGGGGGGCTTACGCCCAGGTGCATGGGCAGGCGGCGCCCTTCTACGGGCTCGCCGCCGCCCTCGCGGTCTCCGTGCCGCTGCTCGTCGGCGCGCTGAACGGGCACGCCGCGCAGGGATCCATGATCGCGCTCGGGGCCTATCTCGTGGCGCTGCGCGCGCCGGAGGGCCCGTACGGGTCGCGGGCGCGCAACCTCACGGTCGGCGTGCTGATCGTCGCGGTCGGGTCCGGGGCGGGCGGGCTGCTCAGCGGGCATCTGTGGCCGGCCGTGGCCGTCGTGCCGCCGCTGGTCGCGCTCGGCGTGGCGGTGCCGCGGATCGGGTCGACGGCGGGGCTCGCGGTGCTGCTGAGCGCCGTCCGGCCGCCGTCCGCGGACGTGGTGAACATCGGCCTGCTGGAGCTGGTGGGCGGGCTGCTCACGGCCGCGCTGCTGCTGGCGCCGTGGCCCGCGCGGCGGCTGCGGCCGCTGCGGGAGGCGCTGAGCGAGTCCGCGTACGCGGTCGCCGAGGCGCTGGACGCCGTGGCGCAGGACCTCGGAGCCCGCGACGCGGGTCCCCTCGACGCCGTCGAGCTGACGAACCCCGACCTGCTCGCGGTCACCCGCATCCCCGACTGGGAGGCCAAGCGGCGCGCGGCGTCGGAGTCGCTGACGGCGGCGCGCGCCACCTACGAGCTGTACCGGTCGGGGCGGGCGGGGAACGAACCCGCGAGGCCCGAGCGGGTGATCGACGCGCTGGGGCGCATCCTGCACGAGACGGTGACGCTCCAGGCCGTCCTGGAGGCGGCGAAGAACTACCCGCCGGACCGCGAGTGGGAGATGGAGACGCAGACGGCGATCTCCGCGCTCGCCGCCCGGCTGCGGCTGCTGGCCGGGGCGCTCGCCACGGCGGGAGAGGCGCCGCTCGGCCGCGAGGAGTCCGCCGCCGTCCGCCGGTTGGTCCGCTCCGCGGAGCAGATCAGGCGCGCCGGACTCGCCGGCGACGAGGACCTGGTCGCGGTCGCGCTGATCGGCCAGGTGCGCCGCTCCGTCGACCGCATCGCCGGCGAGGTCGCCTCCCTGCGCCGCCTCGTCGCGGGAGGCCTGCGCATCGGGTTCGCCGCGCCGCGGATGCCGGGCACGCTCGACCCGATGCCCGCCTGGGACCGGGTCGCCCGCGCCGTCCGCACGCGCTCCCCCACGTTCCGGCAGGTGGCGCGGGTGTACGTGACGGCGGTCGTGTCGATGGCTCTCGCCGCCTCGCTGGGGATCTCGCACGGCCACTGGCTGACCATCACCGCGATGCTGAGCCTGCGCGCCACCTACGGCGAGACCGTGGACCGGCTCGTCCAGCGCGTCGGGGGCACCGCCGCCGGGGCCGCCGTCGCCGCGGTCATCCTGACGCTCGCGCCCGGGCAGGCCACCGTCGCGGTGATCGCGTTCTGCTTCGCGGGGGCCGGGTTCGCGATGCGGTCGGTGAACTTCGCCTACTGGGCCCTGTTCGGGACGCCCCTGGCGATGATGCTGCTGGACTTCTCCGCGCCCGCGGACTGGCGCACCGCCGGCGAGCGGATCGGCCTCACCCTGGCCGGGTCGCTCATGGCCTACCTCGCCGTCCTGCTGCTGTGGCCCGCCGGGCACCTCGAACGGATGCCCGGCCAGCTCGAACGGCTCCTGCGCACCCACGCCAGGCTCGTCCGGGCGGCGGCGGACGTCCTCGCCGGGGAGCGGACCCGGCTGCCGCACGACGCGATCGTGACGGCGGAGCGGGCGGCGGAGGCGGTCGACGAGACCCGGACCCGGCTCGGCCACGAGCGGGTGCCCGACCTCCACCTGATCGACCTGCTGCGCAGGGCCGTGGCCGCCGCGCACCGCGCCCGCGATCACCTCGTCGCGGTCGCGAAGCTGTCCCGCGAGCGGGCCGTGGACACCGGGCCGATCCCCGAGATCCTCGACCGCCTCGCCGACCAGCTGGAGGAGGCGGCCGGCCTGCTGGAGGAGCCGGGGGAGCGCGACCCGGAGGCCGGCGCGCCCGTCGAGGAGCTCTCCGACGAGCTCGCCGAGCTCGACTCCTACCTGTCCACGCTGACCCGGCGGCGCCGCGCGGAGATCAAGGAGGGCGTCGGCCCCGACGAGCTCACCCCGCTGCGGCACGCCCTGCTGCAGGTCTCCGGGACCCGCTACACGATCGGGGAGCTGCGACGGGACGTGAACCAGGTCATCGCGTCGTCCCTGGAGGCCGCCGAATCGCGCCCGTGAGCCGTCAGTCCTTGGGCGTGCGGACGGTGCGCAGCGTGCCGAGGCCGGGCCGGACGTCGGCCCAGCCGCCCGGAGGCAGGTCGATCACGGCGAGGGCGCAGGTGGGGAAGGCGTCGGGGGCCTGGCCCGTCAGGTCGTGGACGAGGTGGTGCACCGACGGGTTGTGGCCGACCAGCAGGAGCGTGCCGGCCTCGTCCGGAGCCTCGGAGACGAGGGCGAGGAGCCCGTCGGGATCGTTGTCGTAGATGCCGGGCTCGAAGGCGGTCTCCGCGTCGAGCGCCAGGCGGGCCAGGGTCTCCCGGGTCCGCGCGGCGGGCGAGCACAGCACCCGCCCCGGGACGAGGTCGTTCGCGCGCAGCCAGTCTCCGGCCGCGGTCGCGTCCCGGCGCCCGCGCTCGGTGAGCCTGCGGTCGACGTCGGGTATGCCGAGACCGGCTTCGGCCTTGGCGTGGCGGAGCACGATGAGCGTGGGCATGGGCGCCACATTAGGGGGCCGCGAGGGCCGCCAGGGTCCACAGCACGAGCATGATGCCGAACATTCCGCCGATCACGATCGCGAAGCCCTTGGGCCCCGACATCGCCCGCTTGCCGCCGCTCGCCACGGCCGCCTCCCGAGATCGCTCCACTGGGTCGAGGACGGGACGTCCCGCCCCTCCCGGACAGCGTACGACCGGGCCCGGAGTGGTCGGACGGGCCCCCGGGAAAACGCGGAAGGGCCGGTGGCACAAAGCCACCGGCCCCTCGCGTTCAGACGGTCAGGACTTGCCCGCGGACGACTCCTCGGCGTCCGGCTCGGCCTTGGCCCCGGCCGAGTCGGCCCCTACGCCGCTGTTCGAGGGGGGTCGACCCCCCGCGCCCCCCGCGGCGCCTTCGGCGCCGACCTTGGCCTCCTCCGGCGCTCCTTTGTCCAGCGCCCCCGCGGCCTCGCCGCTCTTCGCGGCGTCCGGCCCCGGCCTGCCTCCCTCGACGGCGGGGTCGGAGGACGACTCCCCAATCGGGTCGGCGCGCCGCTTGGAGATCACGATCGCCGCGACGACGACAGCGACGGAGAACACGGTGACGCCGACGCGCAGCAGCGTGTTGCCCGCGTAGGTCACCACCGCGTCCGCGATCAGCAGCGCGACCAGGTTCATCACCTTGATCAGCGGGTTGATGGCGGGGCCGGCGGTGTCCTTGAACGGGTCGCCGACCGTGTCGCCGATGATCGTGGCCTCGTGCGCCTCGCTGCCCTTGCCGCCGAGGTGGCCCTCCTCGACGAGCTTCTTCGCGTTGTCCCACGCGCCGCCGGAGTTGGCGAGGAACACCGCCATCAGCACGCCCGCCGCGATGGCGCCGCCGAGATAGGCGCCGAGGGGCGCGTACCCGAGGGCGAAGCCGACCGCGATCGGCGTCATGATGGCCAGCAGGCCCGGGGTGGCGAGCTCGCGCTGCGCGTCCCGGGTGCAGATGTCCACGACCCGGTCGTAGTCGGGCTTCTCGGTGTAGTCCATGATCCCGGGCTTGGTGCGGAACTGCTCGCGCACCTCGACCACGACCCGGCCGGCCGCGCGGCCCACCGCCATGATCGCCAGGCCGGAGAACATGAACACCACGGCCGCGCCGATGATCAGCCCGATCAGCACGTTCGGGCTCGCGATCGACAGGTTGAAGTTCAGGAAGTCGGCGCCGATCGCGTTCCTGGCGTCCTTCGACGCGCCGGCGAGCGCCGCGATCACCGTCGTGCGGAACGAGCCGAACAGCGCGGTCGCGGCGAGCACCGCCGTCGCGATCGCGATGCCCTTGGTGATGGCCTTGGTGGTGTTGCCGACCGCGTCCAGCCGCTCCAGCACGGAGGCGGCCTCGCCCTGGACGTCCCCGGACATCTCGGCGATGCCCTGGGCGTTGTCGGAGACGGGCCCGAAGGTGTCCATCGAGACGATCACGCCGACGGTGGTGAGCAGCCCGGTGCCGGCCATCGCCACCGCGAACAGCGCGACGGTGGTGTTGCCGAAGCCGAGCAGGAACGCCCCGTACACGGCGGCGCCGATCACCAGCGCGGTGTAGACGGCGGACTCCAGGCCGAGCGAGATGCCCGACAGGATGACGGTGGCCGGACCCGTCCGGGCGCTGTCGGTGACCTCCTTGACCGGCTTGCGGTTGGTCTCGGTGAAGTAGCCGGTGAGCAGCTGGATCGCGCTGGCGAGCACGATGCCGATCAGGACGGAGCCGAGCGCGACCCAGCGCGGGTCGGCGTCCAGGCCGGCGATGGCCTTGTCGCGGACGCCGTCCAGCTCCGCGAAGGACGAGGGCAGATACACGAACGCGGCGACCGCGACGAGGACCGCCGAGATCGCGGCGGAGATGAAGAAGCCCCGGTTGATCGCGGTCATCCCGGACCGGTCGCCGGAGCGGGGCGCCACCGCGAAGATGCCGATCACCGCGGTGATCACGCCGATCATCGGCACGATCAGCGGGAACACCAGGCCCTGGTTCCCGAACGCCGCGGTGCCGAGGATCAGCGCCGCGACGAGCATGACCGCGTACGACTCGAACAGGTCGGCGGCCATGCCGGCGCAGTCGCCGACGTTGTCGCCCACGTTGTCGGCGATCGTCGCCGCGTTGCGCGGGTCGTCCTCGGGGATGCCCTGCTCGACCTTGCCGACCAGGTCGGCGCCGACGTCGGCGGCCTTGGTGAAGATGCCGCCGCCGACCCGCATGAACATGGCGAGCAGCGCGGCGCCGAAGCCGAAGCCCTCCAGCACCTTCGGCGCGTCGCCCTGGTAGGCCAGGACCACGACGGCGGCGCCGAACAGGCCGAGCCCGACGGTGAACATGCCCGCGACGCCGCCGGTGCGGAAGGCGATCCGCATCGCGACCTTCTCGCCGCCCTCCTCGCGGGCGGCCGCGGCGACCCGGACGTTGCCCCGGACGGCCAGCCACATCCCGGTGAACCCGGTGACGGCGGAGAAGATCGCCCCGATGACGAAGAAGACGGACCGGCCGATCCGCTCGCTGGTGGAGTCGGCGGGCAGGAGCAGCAGGACGAGCGGGATCAGGACCACGAAGATCGCGACCGTCCGGAACTGGCGTTTCAGATAGGCGCCCGCGCCCACCTGAACGGCGCGCGCGATCTCTTGCATCTTGGCGGTGCCCTGGCCGGCGGCCAGGACGTCGCGTACGAGACCCGCGGCGACGGCCAGTGCGAGCAGTGCGACCACGGCGACGACGACGACCAGGGAAAGGTCGCCGCCGCCGAGATCCACTTCAGCGCTGGCCGGGTCTGACAGGGAAAACCCGGGCATCCGTCCTCCTCGACAGGGGCGTTGCGATCGCGACCGAGATAAAAGCGATCTTTACCGCGTACCCAACGAGTCACGATTTCGAACGCCTCGCACGGCAACGCGGGTGCCGGGAGTCTACGCACGCGTAAGTCGAATGTTAAGGCCGCGACGCCCTTCATGAAGATGTCGCCGAAATGAAACACGCGATACGCCAGAAATTGACCCATTGGCCCGATCGGGCGGCATCGTCCCAGGTCAGACCGGGCCAGCCATTCATTACCCCGCCGATACCTTGACGGGCACGGGGCATGACCGGCACCTCGGCACCACCACCGGCGTCCGCATTCAAGCTAAGCATTAACACGGAATATGTCTAGACCCAAATCGGGACAACATCCGACGATCACAAGAGAATCCCACACCCCCAACCCCACCGCCCCCACCCGTCCCCGACCGCGCTCACACGCAGTAACCAACCTCGACGGCACCGCGGACAGCGGACGGAAGATCACCAGCCCACCCGGGACCGGCCAGACCCGCAGGTCGGTCGTCTCAGCATCGACGGGACGCGCCAGCACCCCCGCACCAGGAGGCAGCGCAAGGAGAGCCCTGAAAAAGCCCACTGCCGCAACCGCACCCGAAGGCAGGCTCAAGGGAAGCGGAGACCCTGATCCGGCAGCCAGCCGAAGCGACGCCACCCATCTCCCGCGGCACCCGACGCTGGATGGCCCTCGGGCCGAAAGAGGCGAAGGCACGGTGACAGCCGCCGCGACAACCTCAGCCACCACCGCAACCACGCAACAAGCTGAGGAGCCGCGATCGCGTCCGAAGGCAGGTTCAAGCGAAGCGAGAACCTGATCGCGCAGCGAGCCGCCAGGCGAGACGGAGCGATGCCAGCGATCGCCCGCCTTTATCGACGATGGAGGGCCGCCAGGCCCGAAGGAGGAGAAAAAGGCATTACAAAGGCCCCGCCGGGGCGGGGCCTTTGGTCGCGGTGGCGCGGGCGCGTCTAGATGGTCGCCTCGGCTTCGGCCGGCCAGCTCATCCGTATCTGGACCCCCTTCGGCGTGTTGGCGATCTCCACGTCGTCGGCGAGCCCGGCGATGACGGCCAGACCCAGTTCAGCGGTGCCCTCGCCCAGGCCGTACTCGAACTCGTCCGCTCCCTCGTCCTCGGCGGCTGCGGGGAGCCCCTCCGGCGGGAGGTCGCCGGGGACGGTGTCGCTGACGATCACCTCGAAGCGGCCCTTCTCGCCGCGCAGTTCGAGGCGGACGGGTTCGTCCGGGCAGTGCCGGCGGTGCGCCTCCACGGCCCGGGAGCACGCTTCGGCGACCGCGAGCCGGACCTCGTCCAGCAGCGGTTCGGCGACGCCGCTGCGACGGGCGACGGCGGTGACGATCAGCCGGGCGGTCCGGACGTGGACGGGCAGCGCGCTGAAGGACAGTTCAACGGTCGACATCTGAGTCGCGGGCCGCCTACTTGGCGCCCTTGCGCTTCTCCTCGGCCTCGGCGATCGAGTCGTGGATGCCGAAGACCTTGGTCAGCCCCGTGATCCGGAAGATCTTGAGGATGCGCTCCTGGGTGCACACGAGTTCCAGCGACCCGTCGTGGGCGCGCACCCGCTTCAGCCCGCCGACGAGGACGCCGAGACCGGTCGAGTCGAGGAACTCCACCTTCTCCATGTCCACGAGCAGGTGGAACTTGCCCTTGTTCACCAGGTCGATGAGCTTCTCGCGAAGCTTCGGCGCCGTGTAGACGTCGATCTCGCCCTCCACGTTGATGACGGTGAGGCCATCGTCGGTGGTGTAGTCGTTAACCTTCAGATCCACAGATCCTCCACGCGCCGTGCAGCTATCCGATCCCGCCGTCCGGCCCCATGGGCAGGGCGCCGAACGCCGAGACTTCGCCGTGATTCAACCACGCTCCGGCGTCGTGTACGCGCGTAATCGCCCACACGGGCGAAAGTTCGCGCCATCCCGTCTGACCTGCTGATCTCAGGGTCAGAGCAGGGGGAACGGGCCCTCCGGCGCCGGGGCGTTCCCGTAGTTTTGCCCCGGCTGGCACACTGAAAACCTGATGGGCGCCCAAAGATCCTCAACTCCCCTGGACCGGCTGCTCGCCGACCCCGGACGACGCGAACGAATCACCCATGTGGAGAGCGTTCCGGCACGTCAGGGGCGCCGGGCCGCGTGGCCCTCCTGGTCGCCGCCGCTGCTGGTGGAGCGGCTGGCCGCCGCCGGCATCGAGTCCCCCTGGGAGCACCAGTCCGCCGCGGCCGAGCACGCCCGCGCCGGACGCTCTGTGATCATCGCCACAGGGACGGCGTCCGGCAAGTCGCTCGCCTACCTGCTGCCCTGCGTCGAGGCGATCTACGCGGGCGACGAGAACCCTCGCCACGAGGGGACGGTTCTCTATCTCTCGCCGACGAAGGCCCTGGCCGCCGACCAGCTCCGCGCTCTCCGCGCGCTGCGCCTCACCCGGGTCCGCGCGGCGACGTACGACGGCGACACGCCGCAGGACGAGCGGACGTGGGTCCGGCAGCACGCCAACTACGTGATGACCAACCCAGACATGCTGCACAGGTCGATCCTTCCCGGGCATGCCCGGTGGTCATCCTTTCTGCGCCGCCTCCGTTACGTCGTCATCGACGAGGCCCACGGGTACCGCGGGGTCTTCGGGTCGCACGTCGCTCAGGTTCTGCGCCGCCTGCGCCGGGTGTGCGGGCGCTATCACGCGTCGCCCACGTTCATCCTCGCTTCGGCCACCGCGTCGGAGCCCGCTACGGCCGCGTCCCGTCTCACCGGTCTCGATGTAGTGGCCGTGGACGAGGATGCCTCGCCGCGAGGGCCCGCCACGTTCGCCCTGTGGGAGCCGCCACTGACAGACCTGCGCGGTGAGCAAGGCGCGCCCGTTCGCCGTACGGCCACCGCTGAGGCCGGTGACCTCTTGGCAGACCTTGTCGTCGAGGGCGTCCAGACACTTGCCTTCGTCCGGTCCAGGCGCGGCGCAGAGTCGGTGGCGCTCAGCGCCAAGCGCGCTCTGCACGAGGTAGCCCCCGGCTTGGCCGACCAGGTCGCCGCCTACCGGGCCGGGTATCTGCCCGAGGAACGGCGCGCCCTGGAGGCCGCCCTGCGCTCGCGCTCGATCATAGGTCTGGCGAGCACGAACGCTCTGGAGCTCGGCGTGGACGTCTCCGGGCTCGACGCGGTCCTGGTGTGCGGATGGCCGGGCACCCGCGCGTCCCTCTGGCAGCAGGCAGGACGCGCCGGACGTTCCGGGCAGGCGGCCCTGTCCGTCCTGGTGGCCCGCGACGACCCGCTCGACACCTTCCTCGTCCACCATCCCGAGGCGATCTTCGGGACGCCGGTCGAGGCCACCGTGCTCGACCCCGACAACCCCTACGTGCTCGAACCTCACCTGTGCGCGGCGGCGTCAGAGATGCCGCTCACCGAGGACGACCTCCCGCTCTTCGGGCCCGCGACCGCCGACCTCCTGCCGGACCTGGTGCGGCGCGGGCTCCTGCGCCGCCGTCCCGCCGGCTGGTACTGGACGCGCCGCGACAGGGCCTGCGACCTCGCCGACATCCGGGGCGCGGGCGGCGCCCCCATCCAGGTCGTCGAGGCGTCCACCGGACGGCTCCTCGGCACCGTGGACGAGCCGTCCGCGCACACCACCGTCCACGACGGGGCCGTCTACATCCACCAGGGCGAGTCGTTCATCGTCCAGACCCTCGACCTGGACGACTCCGTCGCGCTCGTCGAGGCGGCCGACCCGGACTACTCGACCACCGCCCGCGACGTCACCGACATCAGCATCGTGGAGCCGCTCCGCTCGGTCTCCTGGGGCGAGGCCACCCTCAGCTTCGGAACCGTCGAAGTCACCCGCCAGGTGGTCGCCTACCAGATGCGCCGCTTGCAGACAGGGGAGATGCTCGGCGAGAAGCCCCTGGACCTGCCGCCACGGACCCTCCGAACCCGCGCCGTATGGTGGACCCTCTCCGAAGCCCAGATCTCGCGTCTGGACGACCTCGACCTGGCAGGCGCCGCCCACGCCGCCGAACACGCCTCGATCGGTCTGCTCCCCTTGTTCGCCACGTGCGACCGCTGGGACATCGGCGGCGTCTCCACCGCCGTCCATCCCGATACCGGGTTGCTCACCGTCTTCGTCTACGACGGCCACGAAGGCGGCGCCGGGTTCGCCGAGCGCGGCTACGGCGACGCAGCCGCCTGGCTACGTGCTACCCGCGACGCCATCGCGTCCTGCGAGTGCGATTCAGGCTGCCCGTCCTGCATCCAGTCCCCCAAATGCGGTAACGGCAACGACCCCTTGGACAAGCGCGGCGCCCTCGACCTTCTGGCCGTCCTCCTCCACGACGCACCGGCGTAGCGAGGTCAGTTGGGCGCGACGCGCTGGGCGGGGACGGAGGCCTGGTCGTCCATCCCGCGCCGGGCCTGGGCCAGCGCCTGCTGGAGCCTGCGCCGCTCCATCTCCAGCGTCTGCAGGGACTCCTCGTGCTCGTCCCGCAGGTCCCGCAGCTCCCGCCGCATGTTCATCGTGCGCCGGAACCCCAGCGACGCGACCATCATCCCCGCCATGAACACGATGGCGACGACGGCGCCGGCCATGAAGACGTGCCACTGCGAGGTGACCCCGGGAACCTCGTCGCCGAACACGGTCAGCTGGGCCGCGTCCGGGTTGTCCAGCACCACGGCGACGCCGACCGCTCCGGCGGCGAGCGCGACGAGCAGTCCCAGGAAGATCATGCGGAGGGTCCCCTCTCCATCGGGCCCCTGTGCAGGACGGGGCCGAGGTCTCGGACGACGGACCGCATTGCCGGACAAGCCAGACGATCCGACTGGCAAGGCAGCCTAGACCTTGCCCCGACCCCCCGCCAGCCCCACCACCAACTCCCACCCACCGAACCCCACCCACCGCCGGAGAAACCACACCCCCAACACGCAAGCAAAGCCGCCACCCAACCACCCCACCCACGACCCCGCCCACCCCACGAAACCGCCCACCCCGCGAAGCCGCCCACCCTGCGAAGCCGCCCACCGCGCGAACACGACCAGCCCGCGAGCGCAGCCGAAACGCAAGCCCGGCCAGCCGTGCGCGCCGGTCCAGCCAGCCCGTCAGACCACCCAGCCATGAACACGACCAGCCCGCGAGCGCAGCCAACGCGCAAACGACTCGCACGTCGTCTTCAGGCCGCTGGTAATGGACGACACCCTCACATGCGGCTAGTCCGCAGGTTGCTTGAGGGCCGGCGCTGGTCGCGCCGCATCGCCTTCAGCGCGGCCTGCGGCACGTTCGCCGCCGTCGCCACGGAGTTGGGGGCCGGACGGACGGGCCCGGCGGGGTCCGGTGGTCGAGAGAAGCTACTTGCGGCGGCGGCCGCGCTTGGGCTTCGTCTTCGTGCCGGAGTTGGCGAGGCGGACGTTCACTCCGCCCGAGGGCTTGCCGAGGGTCGCGGGACGGCGGCCGGCCTTCGGCTTCGAGTCGAGGACGGCCGTGCGGGTCGCGCGCTTGGAGGAGCGTGCCCCCTTGGCTCCGGCCGCCACCACTGGCGCGGTCTTGGCGAGGGCCTCGGCGCGCGCGATCTGCTCGCGCGACTTGCTCACCCGCCTGCGGCCGGTGCCGCTGCGTGCGATGCGGGCCGCCATGCCGTTGCTGCTCGTGCCCGCCTGGGCGACGCGCAGGCGGCGCGTCCAGGTCCCGAGGTGGGCGGCGACGATCAGCAGGACCAGCGCGATGCCGACGCTCTTGCCCCACTGGAGCCGGTCGGTCGCCGCGATGTTCTGGGCCTTCGGCGAGTCGGTGGCGATCTGCGGCGCGGGGTAGGTGAACCCGGGCGTCGCGCCGTCCGGCTGGACGGACGGGAGGGTGACCGGCGAGTTGTTGTTGAACGGGGTCAGCGGCGTCCCGGTGCTGGGGACCCCGGAACCGCCGGACGGCAGGGACGGCACCGAACCGCTGCCTGGGGCGGAACCGGTCCCGCCTCCCAGCGAGGCGGTCGCCGATGCGATGCCTGAGTAGAGCGAGCCGCCCGTGCCCGTGGACCGAATCGCCTTGACGCCCACGGACGCCGCGCCAGTGGACCTGGTCAGCGACAGGGTGGCGGAGCAGTTCGTTCCCGAGCAGAGGGAGTTCAGCGAGCCGGACTTGGACTTCACGCCCGAACCGGCGAGCGCGTAGCCGGTGAGGTCGTCTTCGAGGCCGCGGTTCCACTTCACGACGAGCTTGCCGCCGGACGCGCTGGCGGACACGCCGGTCGGCGCGGCCGGCGCGATGCGCACGGTGAAGGTGTTGGAGTCGTAGACGTGGTTGGTCTGCTTGCCGAGCAGGTAGACCTTGTAGCGACCATTCCGGTTGATCGAGAAGGTTCCGGACATATCGCCGGAAAGGCCCTTCTCCTGGAGGAACGTGTCTCCTATCCCGGGGCCGTCCACCCGGAGCTGCATCGTGATCGCGAAGTCGAAGTGCGCCTTCGCGGTCACCTGGGACCCGCTGCTGATGACGGCGCCGTCCGCCGGGGTGATGACGCTGGTCGAGGCCGCCTGCGCGGGCAGGGCGGCGAGTACCGGGAAGCTCATCGCAAGGGGTGCCGCGAGCGCGATCGCACCGATCCTGCGAATGATGGTCACGGCCTCAATCCCTTCGACAGCTCGCGCCGGTCTTCCGCCGGGCGCACCGCACCTGACGATAACTACGGGCTTACGGCAGCGTAACGTACCACCGGGTAGCAAAAGTCACAGGGGGATGACAAAGAGGAACGTGTTTTCATTCTCCGCACCCTCCCCGGCCTCTATTGACACTCAGTGCAACGAGACATGTGGCGCCAGGGTACGCCGTCCCGCTCCACAGGGCCAGCCCTCGCCCGAGAAACGATCCGCCGCCCCTTCAGCCCCATGAGCATCGGGACTTCGACAGCCACCGAGACGTCGACGGTCTCCCCCCGCACCCGGCACCGCACCATCCGCGCCCCCGACCCGCTCGCGATCTGCCTGGCCCTCGCACAGGCGGACCTGCCCCCATCGACGACTCGCGCCGCGCCCGCGAGTGCCGCCATGTCGGCCGCCGCCTCCCCCCGATGCCGCGCTCCCCGAACCCCGCCGACCAGGACCGCCGCCACCCCCACCACCCAGACGAGCACTGCGAACCCCAAAACCCAGACCGTCCCGGACCCCCGATCCCCACCCCTCACCTTCACCCGCCGTCCCACTCCCTCACCACCCCCACCGGTGACCCCACTGCCTGCCCCCACTGCCCTCCTCCTCCGCCCGCCCCGGACCACCCCTCCCTGACCACCCCTCCCTGGCCACTGCCCCCGGTCATCGCTCCGTCCTTTGCGCGGTTTGCTGCTTCCACCCGCCTGTTAGTGCCGACTTCGTGCTCATGGGGTGACCGGTGGAGCGCTGGGTTCTGTTTCGGCGGCCGCGTGGGCGTGGACGATGACGGCCGGTAGGCCGATCGCGGCGGCGGGGGCTACGGGGGCCGAGATGTCGACGCGGACGGTGGCCTCGTCGCGGTGGAGCCGGACGGTCGCCTCCTTGGGGACCCCGCTCTCCACCAGCTCGCGGACGGCGCTGAGGGACTCGCCTCTGGCCGCCGCCCGGGCGCCGCTTCGGGCGGCGTCCGTACAGGCGAGCTGCACGGACGCCGCTTTCACGCCCCACAGCGCGATCGCGGTGACCAGCACCAGGGAGGGGAGGGCCACGGCGATCTCCGCCGTGGCCATCCCTCGATCCCTCAGCCGGCCAGATTGAGCGCCTTCTCGATGATCCGTAAGAGCATCGTCTTCACCTGGGGACTGGTCACGATCTTGAACAGCAGGCCCGCGAAGGCCGCCGCGGCGATGGTGCCGACCGCGTACTCGGCTGTGGACATCCCGCGGTCCTTGCACGTGCCGGACCATCGCCGCACCACCGTCTTCCATGCCCTCATCGGGGCTCCTTTCGCTCGAGGTCGGTACCAGGCTGCTCTGCGGAGAAGCCAGGTGACGGGCGAACCGCATTCTGTGGATAACCCGCTCACCAGGGCAGGAGGATCGTCGAGGCGATCCCGGCGATGGCCGGGACGACTCCGAGGAGGACGAAGGCGGGAAGGAAGCACAGGCCGAGTGGAGCGAGTGCCCGGATGCCCGCCGCTCGTGCCCTGGCGGCGGCTGCCGCACGTGCTACTCGGCGCTGGTCGCGGGCGAGGCGGCCGAGGGACGGGGCCAGTGCCGCACCCGTCGACGCCGCCCGGACGGCCGCACGCGCCAAGGGCGCGAGCATCGGCTCCTCCGCCAGGACCGGCCAGGCCTCCGCGGGGTCGGCCCCCAGCCTGATCTGGACGGACACGGCGTGCAACTCCTCGCCGAGCGGGCCTCCCACCGCGCTCGCGACCGCTTCGACCGCCTCGTGCCAGGGGGCGCCGCCGCGCAGGCAGGCGGCGAGGAGATCGACCGCCACGGGGAGATCGGCGATGAGTCGTGCCCGTCTGCGGCGGCGCTCCCCACTGCCGAGGCGGCTGAAGGACAGCCAGACGCCCGCGGCGACCAGCACGCCGATCACTCCACCGGCCAGGCCGCCCAGCAGCACCACGCACAACGCTCCCGCCACGCCTGCGGCCACCCGCCGAAGGATGACGTCGCGGCGCCCGGACGCCTCGGATGGCCCGTCCCGCTCCTTCACCCCCGAGGCTGGGACGGACGTTCCCCGTGGGCGAGCGTGACCTGTCGCCCAGGCGAACCGTCGTCTGGGAGCTGCATGCCTCGGGGAAGGCCCTCCGAACTGACCGACCAGCCTCCGCGTGGAGTCGTCGATCCCCTTGGGAAAGAGGAACCCCGATGCTGCGGCGCAGAGCATGACCATGAGGGTCGTCATCACTTCACCTGCTCCATACGGATCTCGGGGCGTTCATGGCGGCTTTCCAGGGGGTGGCCCCTCGGTCAGAGGGGTGATTCGGCGGATTTGGCTAGGCGGCGGGTCCAGTAGAGGCCGGTGGCGTTGAGGGCCGTGCCTGTGATCAGGCAGGCGAGGCCAGGAAGGGTGGTGCAGAGGAACGGAATGGGGTGGGCGCCCAGGGCGGCGGCCATGGCCAGGCCCAAGATCGGGAGGGCGGCCAAGAGGCGCGCCGTGGCTCGGGGGCCGGCTAGTTGGACGGACACGTCCTGGCGTTGGGCCTCCTCATCGCGGAGGGCGCCAGCCAGGCCGTCCAGGACGGTGGCCAAGGTGCCGCCGCGTTCGGAGCCGACGCGCCAGCAGGCCGCCAGGAGGCGAAGACCTTCGGCTCCTGGCTGCGTCGCCAGTTCGTCCAGGTGGTCCGGGGGCGGACGAGGCAGGTCGAGCAGTTCTTTCGAGACGTGCGGGTCGAGGACGGCGGCCGCTGCCGTGAAGGCCTCGTCGGGGGTCCGGCCGGCGGCCAGCTCGGCGGCCATGGCGTCGCAGAGCTCGATGATCGAGCTTCGACGGCGCTGCGGCAGCGTCCGACGTTCCCTGAGGGTCTCCAGTCTAATGCGCAGCGGACGCAGCGGGTCGCCGGATGGTGCGGCGCCCAGGCGATCGAGGCGATGGGCCGCCGGAGTGGGCGCCAAGTAGGTCCACACAGCGGCCGCCGCACAGAAGGCGGCGAGGACGGTCAACATCAGTCACCTCGCAGGCAGGAGAGCGGGCTGGTATTCGAGTAGCCCGCACGGCAGCGGCTCCACAGAGGACGGGTAGGCCGAACCACTAGCCCGCGTTC
The DNA here is from genome assembly GCF_040653135.1 of Actinomadura sp. NPDC048021. Taxonomy (NCBI): domain Bacteria; kingdom Bacillati; phylum Actinomycetota; class Actinomycetes; order Streptosporangiales; family Thermomonosporaceae; genus Actinomadura; species Actinomadura sp. NPDC048021. The sequence goes on along the minus strand of NZ_JBEZJQ010000003.1, from coordinate 96,414 downwards.
CCCGAGCTCTGGGCCCCGGGTTACTAGGGCCCGTGCCACTAGCCCGTGCCGAGGAGCTCGTGCCAGGAGCCCGTGCCAGGTAGATCCAGACGGCCGCGCAGGGGACGGTCAGGGAGGTCGACATTGGGCGCCTCGTAATGGGTCAGGCGGGAGGGGCCAGGGGCGGGTGTTCGGCACGTTCAAGCGGCCGTGCAGAGGGGGGCCGCCAGTGGTGGGGCTGGGGGTGGGGGCTTCTTGGGTGTTAGGGGTGAGCGCGGGCATTGCTGGTGGGTTTCAGGCGGGTGGTCAGTTCGGTTGCGCCTGCGGCGGGGATCGTCTCGCCGGAGGCGGTGAAGGAGATCGCGGGGACCACGCCTACCAGGCCGTTCGGGGCTCGTTGGAGGAGGCAGATCTCGGCTACTCGGCGGCGGCCTCCGCCGGGGTCGCGGACCAGGTGGACGATGATGTCCAACGCGGCGGCCAACTGGCTGTGGACGGCCTCTCGGGTCAGGCCCGCCGCGCAGGCCAGGGCCTCGATACGGGCGGGGACGTCGGCCGCGGTGTTGGCGTGGAGGGTGCCGCAGCCTCCTTCGTGGCCCGTGTTGAGGGCTTGGAGGAGGACCGCGACTTCGGGGCCTCTCACCTCGCCCACCACCAGGCGGTCGGGGCGCATGCGGAGGGCTTGGCGGACCAGGTCGTTCAAGGTCACGCCGCCGGCGCCCTCGGTGTTGGGCGGGCGTGCCTCCAGCCTGACGACGTGGGGGTGGGTGGGCTTCAGTTCGGCGGAGTCTTCTACCAGGAGGAGGCGCTCGGACGGGTCCGCCAGGGACAGCAGGCCGCTCAGCAGGGTGGTCTTGCCTGTGCCGGTGCCGCCGCTGATCAGGAAGGCCGCTCGGGAATCGATCAGGGCGGCCAGCAGGTCGGCGCCCTCGGGCGGGACGGTGTGGGCCGTGACGAGTTCGTCGAGCGTGAAGGCGCGGCGGCGGGGGAGGCGCAGGGACAGGCAGGTGCCGGTCGCGGCCACCGGTGGGAGGACGGCGTGCAGGCGGACGCCGCCGGGGAGGCGGGCGTCGGCGTAGGGGGAGGCGTCGTCGAGGCGGCGGCCCGCGGCGGCGGTGAGGCGCTGGGCCAGGCGGCGGAGGGTCGCCTCGTCCGGGAAGCCCACCGCGGTGCGGACCAGGCCGGAGCCGGTGTCGATCCAGACCTCGTCGGGGCCGTTCACCAGGACGTCGGTGACGTCAGGCGAGCGCAGCAGGGGCTCCAGGGGGCCGGCGCCGACGAACTCGGCGCGTAACTCGTCGGCCAGGGCCAGGACTTCGCGGTCGCCCAGCAGGCGCTCCTCGGCGCGGAGCGCGGCGGCGACGCGGCCGGTGGTGGCCTCGCCGCCCGTGTGGGCGAGCCGGTCGCGGACGGCGTCGGAGAGGCCGGTCATGCCGCCTCCCGGTAGGCGTAGGGCTGGAGGGCGAGGTCTGCGAGGACGGTGGCGCAGAAGTCGGCGAGGGGGCCGCGGCGGCACGCGCGTTCGAGGTCGCCGGAGTCGATGGCGGTGGGGAGGCGGCGGTCGCGGTCGAAGGAGCCGGCGAACGGAAGGCCGAGGACGCCCGCGACGGCGTCGGGGGTGATGCCGCCCGGGGCGGGGCCCTGGACGACGAGGCGCAGGTCGGCGGTGTCGCGGCGGAGGGCGGCGGCGAGGCCGTCGGCCGCCACGGTGGCGCGGACCTCGGCCGGGACGAGGAGGAACGTGACGGCGGCGGCGCGCAGGGCCGCGCGGCCGAGGTCGCCGGGATGGCGGGGGACGTCCGCGACGACCAGGTCGAATCCGCGGGCGGCGGCGTCGAACAGGGAGCGGACGGCCTCGTCGGAGACCGGGACGGGCTCGCCGCGCCGCCAGGACAGGACGGACAGGTCGCCCGTGCCGGGCAGGGTCTCGCGGAGGGTCGCGGTGCTGAGGCGGCCGCGGCGTTCGGCCAGGTCGGGCCAGCGGACGCCCTCGTGCGACTCCAGGCCGAGGAGGAGGTCGACGCCACCGCCGAACGGGTCGGCGTCGACGAGGAGGGTGCGCAGGCCCGTGCCCGCCGCGCGGAGGCCGAGCGCGGTCGCGAGGACGCTGGCCCCGGCGCCGCCGCGGGCGCCGACGACGCAGAGGGCGGTGGCCCAGCCGCCCTCGGGCTCGCAGGCGGCGGCGAAGGCGTCGATCAGCCAGTCCTCGTGGTCGGGAAGGGCGACGACGTCCTGGGCGCCGGCCTCCACGGCCAGGCGGTAGGCGTCGGGGGCGGCGCCGCCGGTGACGAGGACGACGCCCGGGCGGCGCTGGAGGCCGGCGGCGGCGACGTCCTCGGCGACGTCGGCGCCCACGAGGATGAGGGAGGGCCAGGCCCAGGCGGGTCTGGCCTCGTCGGCGCCGTAGGCGACCTCGGCGTGGGCGTCGGCGGCCGCGGCGAGGCGCAGGAGGCCGTCGGCGAGCGCGGGGTCGCCGGTGACGATCAGTGCCGTGAGGTTCATCGGATGCTCCTTCGACGTTCGGAGACATCCACCTTGCGGCGCGCGTCGGAAGCGGCGGGAAGGTTCCGCGAACTGTGGATAACTTCGCCGGGGCGGGCGGGCGGTGGCGCGGGATCGTTCACCCCGGGGCCACCGCCCGGCCGCCTCACGACAGGGCGACCCCCGCCGGGGGGGAGAGCGGGGGTCGCCGGCGGTCCGGCTCCGGGGGGGTAGAGCCGGCCCGCTTTCCCAGAAAGGTCTCAGGGAGTTCAGGCTAAGCCACGGGTAAGTCGCCTCTATGGGAGAAGCAAACTCACCGACTCAAGTCTAGGCGGATACAACATATGCTGCCCGATCGTCGAGAGTTCCGTCGAGCCGCAAACTCGCCCGGCACGTGGCGATTTTTCGCACCCGGCGGCGACGATCCGCCGGAGCGGCCGGCGCTGGGCGCCGCCCGGCCACGGCTGGGCCCCCGTTCCGGTGCACCGGAAGTGCAACGGGACGGAAGTCGGAGCGTACAGGAGAACTAAAGATCTTTCCCGTGCCTTCGTATGATCGACGACAAAGGGAAATGGTTACCCTGAGTGATCAATTTCGCGTTCCGAACGCCGTTTGCGGAAGTCCGCAATATGCCTCCTCGCCATCCGGGGAGACCGGAGCCGCCTCCGGCGCCCTCTCCGCCGCCCGCGGGCCGTTTTCCGAATGGGGCTTGTCATCTGGGCAAATAAGGCGTACACAGGTCATACGGACCGAGTGTCCGGGCACGGCAGCCGGGTACCCACGCGCGACCAGCCGCGGGAGGCGCGTCGAGACGGGCTTGACCCGATCCGACGAATACAGGTGCACGCTTGGTAACCCGGTGTGACGTGTCCAGCGGCGGCGTCCCGGCAGGGACGCCGTTTCGCTTGCGCCGCACCCCCCGGCCGAACCCCTTACCCGCGGACGTCCAGGCCCAGAGCCGTCGCGAGGACGACCGCCTGGTAGGGGTCGATCACCGCGCTCCTCAGTTCGACGCTGGACGGGTCCAGCGACGACAGGTCGCTGCCGCGCAGGTCGCAGCCGGAGAAGTCGGCCTTGTGCAGGGACGCCCCCGAAAGGTCGACCCCGCGCAGCTCCGCCCCGGCGCAGCGGGCGCCCGTGAGGTCCGCTTCGCGCATGCGCACGTCCGAGAACGCGGCTCGTCGCAGGTCCGCGCCGGGCAGGCCGGTGAACGACCAGTCGCCGCCCTTGACCTTCATCAGGTCGTAGGTGCAGCCGTCGAACGCGCTGCCGACGAACTTGCAGCCCGTGAAGGCGGCGTCGAAGAAGCCGCACCGGACGAACGTGCAGTTCAGGAACGCCCCGTCGGTGTGGCTGGACGCGTTGAACCGCACACCCCGGAACGTGCAGTCGGTGAAGGCGGCACCGGCGCCACTGGCCTCGGTCATGTCCACGTCCACGAACAGGACGCTGTCGTGCCGCTCACCTGTCAGGTCACGCGAATCCCAGTTCGCCGACGAGATCGTGGTCTCCGTCGGCGCCGCTGGTCGCCCGTACATGCGATCGGCCATAGGACCAGCATGGCCCTACCGGGTGACAGCCTCAGCCGCGCATGAACGCTTCGCAGATGGCCTGCGAGTCCCGTGCGGCGGCCGCGATCGCCGAGGAGCAGTGGACGATCCACCGCGCGACGCCCTCCGACGTACCGGACGCGTAGGCGCGAAGGGCCTCGGCGTACTCGTCGGAGAGTTCGAGGTGCCCGACCTCAGGCGCGACCAGGGATTTGGGGTCGAGCCCACGGGCGACAAGGGTGAGCCGCTGGGCGGCACGGGCGACGATCCCGTCTCCCCAGCCGAACGGGCGCAGAGCCAGGAGTTCGCCGTGCACGATCGACGAGACCACGAGAGCCGGCGCCTTGGTGGGTTCGGTCAGCAGCCCGCTGAGCACGTCCAGGCGCGCCGCCACTTCGGCTGGCGAAGGCGGCTCTCCCAGGCCGAGAACGTCCTTCACGACAACCTCGCCAGAGCGGGGATGTCCGAGATCCGCGCTGTCGACCGCGTCCGCTGCGGCGAGGACGTGCAAACGCGCCAACGCCTGCCGCGGTGCCTTGCGCCAGACCTCGGTCAACGTTCCGAGCTCGGCCGACACGCGCAGAGCGCCCTGCACGACGGGGTCGGACGGGTGGTCGGTGGTGCGCAGCTCGTCCAGCGTGACCGAGGCGCCGTCGAGGACGGCGGAGGCCCGGGCGCCGCGCAGCGCCGACTCCGTGGACACCTCGGCGCTGCGCCGCCGCAGGACGCGGTGGCCGAGCAGCCGGTCCACGGCCTTGCGCGCCTCGTCGACGGCGTCGACGACGCCGGGAAGGTTCGCAACATCAGCTAGAGCATCGGTCACGGCCTGACTTTATGCCGTCGTCCGGAGCGCTCGTGCAGCGGCCCACCAGGGCGTGGAACGGAAACGGTTCCCCCGGCCCGGAGCTGGGAAGGCCCGTGGTGTCGGGCATCACAAAGCAGGATTCGCAGCCGTGAGCACCGATCGCGTCCATCCCCCCGACACCCGGGAGCGCGGCCTTGTGGGGACCGGGACCTACCTGGTGAAGTGGGGATACCGGGCGACCCCCGCTTGAGCTAGCAAGGAGTTCGCGTTGAGCCAGAGCCAAGAAACACTGTCGAACCTTCTGCAGGAGACGCGCCGCTTCCCCCCGCCCGCGGACCTCGCCGCCTCGGCGAACGTCAAGGCCGACGCCTACGAGCGCGCTGACGAGGACCGCCTGGGCTTCTGGGCGGAGCAGGCGGACCGGCTCGCCTGGACGAAGCGCTGGGACGACGTCCTGGACTGGAGCAACCCGCCGTTCGCGAAGTGGTTCGTGGGCGGGGAGCTGAACGTCGCCTACAACTGCGTCGACCGGCATGTGGAGGCCGGGCGGGGCGAGAAGGTGGCGTACCACTGGGAGGGGGAGCCGGGCGACTCCCGCACCCTCACCTACGCCGACCTCCAGCGCGAGGTGAACAGGGCCGCCAACGCCCTGCTCGAACTGGGCGTCCGCAAGGGCGACCGGGTCGCGATCTACCTCCCGATGATCCCCGAGCTGCCGATCTCGATGCTGGCGTGCGCCCGCATCGGCGCGACCCACTCGGTGGTGTTCGGCGGATTCTCCGCGGAGGCCCTCCGGACGCGCATCGACGACGCGCAGGCCAAGCTCGTCATCACCGCGGACGGCGGCTTCCGGCGCGGCAAGCCGTCCGACCTCAAGGGCATCGTGGACGAGGCCGTCGCGCAGACGCCGACGATCGAGCACGTCCTCGTGGTGCGGCGCACGGGCGAGGAGGTCGTCGAGAACGAGCGCGACCTGTGGTGGCACGACGTCGTCGAGCGGCAGAGCGACGAGCACACCGCCGAGCCCATGGACTCCGAGCACCCGCTCTACATCCTGTACACGTCCGGGACGACGGGGAAGCCGAAGGGCATCCTGCACACCAGCGGCGGCTACCTGACCCAGTGCGCGTACACGCACTGGGCGGTGTTCGACCTGAAGCCGGAGACGGACGTCTACTGGTGCTCGGCCGACATCGGATGGGTGACGGGCCACTCCTACATCGTGTACGGGCCGCTCGCCAACGGCTCGACCAGCGTCATCTACGAGGGGACGCCCGACACCCCCGACAAGGGCCGCTGGTGGGACGTCATCCAGAAGTACAAGGTGTCCATCTTCTACACCGCGCCCACGGCGATCCGCACGTTCATGAAGTGGGGCGACGACATCCCGGCCCGGTACGACCTGTCGTCCCTGCGCGTGCTGGGGTCGGTCGGCGAGCCGATCAACCCCGAGGCCTACGTCTGGTACCGCAGGAACATCGGCGCCGACCGGACGCCGGTGGTCGACACGTGGTGGCAGACCGAGACCGGCGCCATCATGATCAGCCCGCTGCCGGGGGTGACGGAGGGCAAGCCGGGCGCGGCGATGCGCCCGCTGCCCGGCATCGCCGCGGACGTCGTCGACGACCAGGGCCGCTCGGTGCCGGACGGCGGCGGCGGGTTCATGGTGGTCCGGGAGCCGTGGCCGGGCATGCTCCGCACGATCTGGGGCGACGACGAGCGGTACGTCAAGACGTACTGGTCGCGTTTCGAGGGCCTGTACTTCGCCGGTGACGGCGCCAAGAAGGACGCGGACGGCGACATGTGGCTGCTCGGCCGCGTGGACGACGTCATGCTCGTGTCCGGGCACAACATCTCCACGACGGAGGTGGAGTCGGCGCTGGTCTCGCACCCGAAGGTCGCCGAGTCGGCGGTGGTGGGCGCGACGGACCCGGTCACCGGGCAGGCCATCGTGGCGTTCGTGATCCCGCGCGGCGACGCCGGCGGCGACGTCGAGGGCGAGGACTTCCTGCGGGAGCTGCGCGACCACGTCGCCAAGACCCTCGGCCCGATCGCCAAGCCCCGCCAGATCATGATCGTTCCGGAGCTGCCGAAGACCCGCTCCGGGAAGATCATGCGGCGGCTGCTGCGGGACGTGGCGGAGAACCGCAGCATCGGCGACGTCACGACGCTCGCGGACAGCACGGTGATGGACCTCATCTCCGAGAAGCTGCCCAGCGCCAAGTCGGACGACTGACCCCACACGGCGCACACCGGCCAACGCGACGGCCCGCATCCGGCACACCGCCGGGCGCGGGCCGTTTGGGCGTCCGAGCCGGGGGAACGGGGCCGCCCACTGGGCGGGCCAGGTAAAATGTCCCTAGGTGCGCCGGGAAGTCTGGTCGGCAGGGACGTCCCGTAGTGATCGTGCGGGCCGTGGCCTTGTCCAGCCGTCCGCCGCTTTCCCAGGGGTTCTCTCTATGGCGCGCCCGCCCGTGAAACGCCGCGTTGCAGCAACGTGGCCGTTCCGTCCGACCGTCCGTTACAGCCTCCAGGTCGCCAGTGCGCTCCGCACCGAGACGATCGGCGGCGTGGTGATGCTGCTCGCGGCGGTCGCGGCGCTGGTGTGGGCCAACACGCCGTGGGACGGCGCCTACAAGAGCCTCCAGACGTTCGAGATCAGCCCGCACTGGCTGCACCTCGGCCACATGGACGTGCAGCACTGGGCGTCGAGCGGGCTGCTCGCCGTCTTCTTCTTCATCGCCGGGCTGGAACTGCGCGAGGAACTCACGCACGGCGAGCTGCGCAATCCGCGGGACGCGGCGCTGCCGGTGATCGCCGCGGCGGCCGGGGTGGCGGTGCCCGCGCTGATCTTCCTGGCGGTGAGCGCGGGCGCGCCGGGCGCGGCCAGCGGGTGGGCGGTGCCGACGGCGACGGACATCGCGTTCGCGCTGGCGGTGCTCGCCGTGACGTTCACCTCGTGCCCGGCGCCTCTGCGCGCGTTCCTGCTGACGCTGGCGGTGGTGGACGACCTGATCGCCATCGCCATCATCGCGCTCTTCTACACCAGCACCCTGCACTGGACGCCGCTGCTGCTCGGCGCGGCGCTGATCGTGGCGTACGGGCTGCTCCAGCACCGGGGCGTTCGTTCGCCGTGGGTGTACGTGCCTCTCGCCGTCGCGGCCTGGTACTGCCTCCAGCGGAGCGGGATCCACGCGACCGTCGCGGGCGTCGCGCTGGGGATGCTCACCAGCCCGAAGGAGACGCCGGACGGGCGGCCGACGAACGCCGAGCGCGCCGACCACGCGCTGCGGCCGTTCTCGGCGGGCGTGGCCGTGCCGGTCTTCGCCTTCGTGTCGGCCGGGGTGGGCCTCGGCGCGGCGCAGTTGGGCGCCGTGTTCACCGACCGGGTGGCCCTCGGCGTGATCGCCGGACTTCTGGTCGGTAAGTTCGTGGGGGTCTTCGGCGGGGCGTGGACGGCCGTGCGGCTCGGCCTTGCGACCCTCGGGGAGGACCTGCACTGGCACGAGATCGCGGGAGTCGCGCTCCTGGCCGGGGTGGGTTTCACCGTTTCGCTGCTGATCGGCGGTTTGGCCTATACCGACCCGTCACAATTCGAGAGAGTGACGACTGCGGTCCTGATCGCGAGCGTTCTCGCCTCGGCGGCCGCGGCCGTCGTCTTCCGGAGAAGGGTGCGTCTGCGCGCGCGCCCGGACTAAGGAGAAAAGCCATATGTCCGAGGCACTACCGGGCGAGCGAGTCGAGGACAAGTCCCTCGGCGAGCTGGTCGCCCTGGCGTCCAGCAGCGTCTCCGACCTGATCAGGGCCGAGATGGACCTGGCCAAGCTGGAACTGAAGGCCGATGCCAAGAAGGCCGCGCTGGGCAGCGTGATGTTCACGATCGCCGCGCTGATCGGCGGGCTGATCGTGATCCTGCTGTCGATCGCCTTCGCGTACGGGCTGGTGGCCGCCGGGATCTGGCACTGGGCGGCGTTCCTCATCGTGGCCGGCGTGTACCTGCTCCTCGCCCTGGCCCTGATCGCCATCGGGTACTTCCGCATCCGCAAGATCGAAGGGGCGAAGCGGACCCGCAGGACGCTGAAGGACGACTTCACCGCGCTGCGCCACCGCGGCGACTCCGGCGATCCCGAACTGACGGGCTGACCGCCGCCGTGTCCGGGCACGACGCGTCGCTGATCGAGGTCGACGGGCCGTGGACGCACCGGCAGGTCAGCGCCGGCGGGACGCGCTTCCACGTCGCCGAGGCCGGCGAGGGGCCGCTCGTCCTGCTGCTGCACGGGTTCCCCGAGTTCTGGTGGTCGTGGCACCACCAGCTCGTCTCGCTGCCCGCCGCGGGCTACCGGGCGGCCGCCGTCGACCTGCGCGGCTACGGCGGCAGCGACAAGCCGCCGCGCGGGTACGACCTGGTCACGCTGGCCGGGGACGCCGCGGGGCTGGTCCGCGCCCTGGGCGAGGCGAACGCGACCGTCGTCGGGCACGACTGGGGCGGGCTGCTCGCCTGGACGATGGCCGTCTACCACCCGAAGATCGTCCAGCGGCTGGCGGTGGTGGGCGCCCCGCATCCCCTGCGGCTGCGGCGGGCCGTCGCCGGCGACCCGCGCGGGCAGGGCTGGGCGGCGCGCCACACGTTCGGCTTCCAGGTGCCGCTGTGGCCCGAACGGCGCCTGGTCCGCGACGACGCGGAACTGGTCGGAAAGCTTCTGCACGACTGGTCGGGGCCGGACTGGCCGGACGAGCGCACCGAGCGGCTCGTACGGAAAGCCGTGCAGATCCCCGGGGTCGCCCACAGCGCACTGGAGTACCACCGCTGGCTCATCCGCTCCCAGGCCCGCCCAGACGGCATCCGCTACGCGCACCGCATGCGCACCCCCATCCATGCCGCCACACTCCAGGTGCATGGCGCGCTCGACACGTGCACCCTTCCCGCCAGCGCGCAGGGTTCCGGACGCTACGTGAAGGCCCCGTACCGTTGGACGCTCATAGAGGGCGCAGGGCATTTCCCCCACCAGGAGCGTCCGGAGGAGTTCGACGCCCGGCTCCTCGACTGGCTGGCCGACCCGGGGCCGGAACGCTGAACCCGCGTACCGTGGAGGCATGCGGGATCGGGACGAGTCGGGACGCCCACGCAACGCACGCCCACGGGATGCCTACGGACGTCCCCTGCCGCACGGCGCCACCGGCATACCCACGATGCCGGACGAGCTCGACATGCCACCGGCGGAGGCCCTGGCCGAAGCGCAGCGCCTCCTGGACGCCGACCGCCCGTTCCATGCCCATGACGTACTGGAAGCGGTCTGGAAGTCCGCCCCGGAGCCCGAACGGGAGTTGTGGCGGGGTCTCGCACAGGTCGCCGTAGGGGTGACCCATCTGCGCCGGGGAAACGCGCGTGGCGCCCAGGCCCTCCTCAGCCGCGCCGCGGACCGGCTGGTCCCATACCTGGACGCCGCTCCGTACGGCATCGACGTCCAAGGGATCGTCCAGCGGACACGCAGCCTGGCGAAGGAGCCGCAGGACGGCCCCATCGCCCTCCGCCTCACACCGAACTAGTCGGAGCAGCTCTCCGTCGAGACCGGCTTCGTGGCGTTGGCGCCCACGCGCGCGTCGGGCGCGACCTCCTGCGCGGTGAGCGCGTACCCGGTGGACGGCGTGTCCAGGGCCGCGGCGAAGATGACGCCGTAGACGCGGCCGTCGGTGGACAGCAGCGGACCGCCTGAGTTGCCCGGCTCGACCTTGCCTCGGATGGCGTAGATCTCGCGGCTGACCTGGCCGGAGTGGTAGATGTCGGGCCCGCGCGCCGTCTGCCGGGCGCGGATCCGGGCCGCCCCGGTCGTGAACGGCTGCTGCTTCGGGAACCCGGCGATGATCGCGTCGTCGCGGACGCGGGCCTCCTTGGCGAACTCCAGCGCCGGCGCCTTCAGGCCCGGCACGTAGAGGACGGCGACGTCGCGCTTCGGGTCGTACAGCACGACCCGCCCGCGGTTGGTGTCGCCGTTGAGCGTCGCCACCACCGAGGAGCCGCGCGCCCCCGCGACGACGTGCGCGTTGGTCATGATGTGCTGCGGCGCGAACACGAACCCGGTGCCCTCGATGCGGCGCTGGCACTGCGGCGCCGTGCTGACCACCTTCACGATGCTGTTCTTGGCGGCCTTCAGGCCCCGGGTGTTGAGGACGGACTCGTCCGGCGGCGGCACCTGCACCACCGACTCGCCGCCGAGGCCGTTGAAGACCTGCGGGAACTCGCTGCTCTTGACGAACCCCTGGAACGAGGTGAACCACGTCTGCGCCTGCGGGGGCATCACGTCGTTGATGCCGTTGATGATCGAGGAGCCCTTGACCTGCGTCCGGACGGGCTTGAACTCGGAGTTGGCGACCAGGCTGCCGAAGAACCAGGCGACGATCAGCAGCGAGAGCGCGCTGACGAACGTGCCGCCGACCGCGTCGGCGGTGCGGGCGTTCATCCCGGTCACCCGGTTGCGCAGGACGGCGCCGACGGACGAGGCGACGAGCTGGCCGAGGGTGGCGGACAGGAACGCGACCACGATGGCGAGCAGCGCCTGCTGCGCGGCGCCGTCCACCGCGGCCTCGGCGATCGGCGGCGCGATCAGGACCCCGATGACGCCGCCGCCGACGAAGCCGACGAAGCTCAGCAGGCTCACGATGAAGCCCTGCCGGTAGCCCGAGACTCCGAACAGCACGACGAGCACGAGCAGGATCAGGTCGAGAATGTGGTCGTGCAGCACCGCTTCACCGTATAGGGCCGCGCCGCTGCTTCACGTCCCCTCGATGGACCAGTTTGGGGCGTGCCGGATAGCCGCCGAGGGTGACGCGGGACAGCGGCGACGGCCGTGTCCACCGCGAACTGCCACCTGACCTGCGCACGAGCCCTCGCCGCGCGGGTGGGCGTTTTCGTGGGAAACGACGAGACGCCTCGGCCGCGTAAGGCGAGGTTCACCGTTCAGTCGCGCGCGGCGACGTCCACCCCTCGGTCACGGGCCCCTCGGTCGCGGGCGGCGAGGTTCACGACGTCCTCGGGCAGGTCCTCGACGCGGGAGGTGTCCCACGGCCGGTCCCAGCCGCCCGCGCCCAGCACCTGGGTCAGGATCGCCGCCGTGAACCCCCACACGAGCATGTCCCGGACCTGGAACGCGGGGCCGACCCTGATCCCGGAGGGGTGCCTCACCATCAGCCGGTTCGCCGGGTCGACCAGCTCGCTGATCGGGACCCGCGCGACCGTCGCGACCTCCCCGGGATGGCCGGGCGCGACCTCCGACGGCTCGCGCCACCAGCCGGCGACGGGCGTGACCCGGTGCTCGCTGTGCGACAGGTACAGCTCCGGCAGCGTGCACAGCACGTCCACGCCGGACGGCTCGACGCCGGCCTCCTCCCACGCCTCGCGCAGCGCCGCCGCGACCGGGCCGTCGTCGCCGGGGTCGATGCGGCCGCCGGGGAAGGCGGGCTGCCCGGCGTGCTTGTTGAGGGTGGCGGCGCGCTCGGTGAGCAGGACGTCCGGGCCGCTCGGACCGTCCCCGAACAGGATCAGGACGGCGGCGGCGCGGGCGGTGGGAGCGGGCCGGAACACGGGCGGCACGGGCAGTCTCGGCGCCTCCGAGCGGAAGCGGTCGAGCCAGGCGGGGCAGTCGGGGGTGGCGTCGGTCACGTGGATCCCAACTCCGGAACGTTCCCGTTCCTTCCCGGGACGACCGGGAGAACCGCTCACGAGAACGGTCCGGGCTTGACGAGCTTGCGCGCCGTCTCCTCGTCCACCGGCCCCTCGCCGAAGGACGGGCAGAGCCGCGCCACCGGGCAGGCGCCGCAGGCGGGACGGCGCGCGTGGCAGATCCGGCGGCCGTGCCAGATCAGCCGGTGGGACAGCATCGTCCAGTCCTTGCGCGGGACGAGGGAGCCGATCTCCTCTTCCACCTTCACGGGGTCGTCTTCGGTCGTCCAGCCGAAGCGCCGGGCCAGGCGGCCGAAGTGGGTGTCGACGGTGATGCCGGGGACGTCGAACGCGTTGCCGAGGACGACGTTGGCCGTCTTGCGCCCGACGCCGGGCAGCTTGACGAGGTCTTCGAGGCGGCCGGGGACCTCGCCGTCGAACCGGTCGCGGAGCGCGGCCGACAGCCCCATGACCGACTTGGTCTTGGCGCGGAAGAACCCGGTGGGCTTCAGGATCGCCTCGACGTCCTCGGGGTCGGCGGCGGCCAGGTCCTCCGGGGTGGGGTACTTGGCGAACAGCGCGGGCGTCGTCAGGTTCACCCGCATGTCGGTGGTCTGGGCTGACAGAACGGTCGCGACCAGCAGCTGGAACGGGGTGCCGAAGTTCAGCTCGCAGTGGGCGTCAGGGTACGTCTCGGCCAGGATCCGGTTGATCCGGCGCGCCCGCCGCACCAGCCCCAGCCTCGTCTCGTCCTTCCACTTCCGAGCCCGCGCCTTCGGGGACGCCTCCGTCGCCATACCGGCCAGCCTAAAGCCTCGCGGCCCGGTTCCGGCCGAACGAGAAAGTCGCGCCGATCCGCGTAATCGGCGCGGGGGCGGGCCGTCTCTCCGGGCACGACGTTCCCCGAAGGAGATCTCATGTCCGACCTCAGCCAGGTGGTCCGCCTTCCGGTGCGCCGGATCGAGCTCGACCTGTCGTTCGAGGGCGCCGCCCGGATCGCGGGTGACCTTCGCGAGCACGTTCCCGGCATCGCGGCGGAGGCGGTGCGCCGGATCGAGAGGCGGCTGCCGGAGTTCGTCCGGCCGCACGATCCCCGCTACGCCAAGGCGGTCCAGCTGGGCACGGAGTGCGCCATCGGGCACTTCCTGGACCTGATGGCCGACCCCGCCGCCCCGTCGGCCGACGTCGTGGAGTTCTGGCGGCAGATCGGCGTCGGCGAGGCCAGCGAGGGGCGGACGCTGGACTCCTGGCAGGCGGCGACGCGGATCGGTACGGGCCTGGCCGTCGAGCGGCTCACCGATCACGCCGAGCGGATGGGCTACCGGACGAGTCCGGCGATCATCGCGGCCATCGCCAACGCGGCGCTCGACTACCTGAACCAGCTGGCGGCGATCGTCGCCGAGGGCCACGCGGACGCCGCCGCGCGGGCGGCGGGAGCGCTCCGGGACCGCCGGCGGCACCTGCTCGACCTGCTGCTGAACGGCGCCTCCGCGGCGGACCTCAGGGGGGCGGCGCGCGAGGCGGACTGGGCGCTGCCGCGCACGTTAGCGGTCGTCGCCCTCCGCGAGGACGGCCCCGACGCCCGGCACCCGTCGCTGCCCCCGGACGTCCTGCCAGGCCTGCACCTGGGGGAGCCCTGCCTGATCGTCCCGGACCCGGAGGGCCCCGGCCGCGCGCGGATGCTGGAGCGGCAGCTGCACGGCTGGACGGCCGCGATCGGCCCGGCGGTCGGGATCGGCGACGTCGCGACGTCCCTGCGGCTGGCGCGCGAGGCCCTGGCGCTGGCCCGCCAGGGCCTGATCGGCGGCGCGGCGCCCATCCCGGCCGAGCGGCACATGCCGATCCTGGTGATGATGCGGGAGCGAGCGCTGGTGGAGAAGGTGATCGCGCGCCGGCTCGCCCCGCTGCTGAACGCGCGTCCGGCCCAGCGCTACCGGCTCGTGGAGACGCTGCTGGCCTGCCTGGAGCACGGGTTCAACGCCACGGAGGTGTCCGGTCACCTTCACCTGCACCCGCAGACCGTCCGGTACCGGCTGCGGCAGCTAGACGACCTGTTCGGGGACGCCGTGCACGCGACGTCGGACCGGCTGGAGCTCCACATGGCGCTGCGCGCGTGGCTCGCCCTCAACGCCGAGGCCGGCGCCGAACCGTCCGCCGCGCGCGACCGCCTGGGCTACGGGTGACCGCCGATGGGGTCAGCCTGCGGCTTCGACGGCCCAGCCTTGAGCCGCCATGCCCGCATAGGAGGACGGCTTCAGCGTCACCGGTTTCAGGCCCGACCAGCTCGCCTGGAGGTAGTAGCCGTCGCCGTTGGCCAGCCGGTAGACGGACGGCGCGAACCGGACGAGCTTCCAGACCTGGTTCGCGCCCCCGCAGGGGGCCATGACGACCGTGTATTCGCTTCCGCCCTCCCAGGGGACGCCCGCGGCGGGCGTCCCGCGGCTCAGGCATCGCCCGGTGGAGCTGCTCGTCAGCGTGAAGCCGCCGCCGGTGTTCTTGCGCTTCCACCCGGTCGCCGAGTCGGTGCAGGAGCGCTGCACGACCGACGTCCCGCTGGGCGCCAGGCACGATTGCAGCGTCGTGTTCCGCACGCGGAAGGGACCCGCGCCGGACGCCGTGCCATCGCCGCCGGCGCCGCCGGGGACCCGGCCGCCGCTTTCGGGGGAGCGGGTGCCGACGGTGTAGTCGGGCGGGGCGACGTCCGCCGGAGCCGAACTCGCCGGGGTGGGCGTCGCGGGTGGCGGGGCCGCGCGCGGGTCCTCGCCCGGACCGCCGCCGACCGTGGTGAACAGGATGATCGCGATGCCGGTGGCGACGCCGCCGGCCACCGCGGCCGGAAGGGTCCAGCCGGGCAGGGACGCCGCCGGAGCGAGGGAGCCGAGCGGCGCCGACGGCGCCCCCAGCAGGACGGCGCCGATCGGCAGAGCGCGCCGCAACCGCCCGTTGAGGTCGGTCATCTCCTTGGAGGCCCGCCTGCACTCCTCGCAGGACTCCAGGTGCCGGCGCAGGGCGCGGCTGCGGCGGCGGCCGGGGCGGCGGACGCTCGCCGCGAGCTGGGCGGTGAACTCCGCGCATTCCGGACGTCCCCCGGAGCCTGCGACGAGGAACGCCTGCCGGAGCCCTTCGCGCGCCCGGAACGCGAGCTGGGAGACCGCGCCCTTCTCCATGCCGAGCAGCTCCGCGACCTGCCCGACGGGCTCCTCCTCGATGACCGTGTACCAGAGGACGGTCTGCCACCGTTCGGGCAGCGACCGGAAGGCGCGGACGAGCGCGTCGAGCTCGTCGACGTCGGGCGGCTCGTCCTCGGAGTCCGAGGCCCACTCGGCGACCTCGTCGGTCACGACGGTGCGGCGGGCGCCGCGCGCCCAGTCCGTGGCCGTGTTCCGCACGACGGTGTAGAGGTAGGGCCTGCACGCGTCGCGGGGCCCGCCGCCCTGGCGCATCGCCGCGAACGTGCGCGTGAAGGCCTCGCTCGTCAGGTCCTCGGCGAGGTGCTGGTCGCGGACCAGCCCGCGCGCGTACCGCAGGACCGCCGTGTGGTGCCGCCTGAACAGCTCGTCGGAGGCCTCGTCGTCGCCCTTCGCGGCGGCCGCCAGAAGGTCGGCGTCCGGCCGCGTCCCCACGCCCGCTACCACCACGCCATCCAACCCAAGGCACGCATCTCACCACAACCTTCGGAGACCGCTTGCTCACCGCAGGAGGAGACACCCGACACGCGCCCGGATTACGGGGATTTGTAGGCAATCTTAAAAAGACAGAGCTGTTCTCCAGTGTTATGGTCACCGCATGATCCTGGACTCGTCCCGCTGGACGGCGACCCTCGCCGGACGGCGCGTGCTGATCACCGGCGCGGCGCGGGGCATCGGTGCGGCGCTCGCCGCCCGGCTGCACGAGCACGGCGCGCGCGTGGCGCTCGCCGGCCTGGAGCCCGGCCTCCTCGCGGACGTCGCCGACCGGTGCGGGACGGCCCCCTGGTGGACGTGCGACGTGACCGACCGCGGCACGGTCGAGGACGTCGTCGAAAGCGCCGTCCGAGAACTGGGTGGCCTGGACGTGGTCGTCGCCAACGCGGGCGTGGCCGCGCAGATGCCGGTCATAGGCGGCGACCCCTCCGTCATGGAGCAGAGCCTGCGGGTGAACGTGCTGGGCGTCTACAACACGCTCCGCGCCACCGGACCCCACCTCAGCCACGAACGCGGCTACGCGCTGGCGGTGTCGTCCCTGGCCGCCGCCGTCAACGCGCCCCTGCTGGGCGCCTACAGCGCGTCCAAGGCCGCCGTGGAGGCGCTGGGCAACACGCTCCGGGCCGAACTGCGCCCGTGGGGCGGGAAGGCCGGCGTCGCGTACTTCGCCGAGCTCGACACCGACATGACGCGCCGCGGGTTCGGCACCGAGGCCGCGTCCGCCCTGATGGACGCGTCGCCCCGGACCGGCCTGGCCTTCGGCGTCACGCCGCTGAAGGTCGGGATCGACGCGCTGGAGCGCGGGATCGCCCGCCGGTCCAGGCGGATCGTCGCCCCCTGGTGGGTGGGCGCCGTCCTGCCGGTCCGGATGGCCGTGCAGCCGGTCGCCGACCACCTCGTCCAGCGCGGGCTGCGCGACATCCTGGAGATCGCCAGGAACGAGCGGGTGGAGCTGACGACGCCGCAGCCGGACCCCGATCGGTGACGGTCCCCCGCGCCACTCCCGGCGGCGTCCGCGAGGTGGGAGTGGTCAACTGGCTCGCCTGCCGCGCCGCGGGCCGGGCCGCCGGGACCGGGCCGCCGAACCTCCTCCTGACCCTGGCGCGCCGCCGCGGGCTGTTCCGCGGCTGGCTGTGGTTCGCCGGACGGCTCATGCCCGGCGGCACCCTCCCGCGCCGGGAGACCGAACTGGTGATCCTGCGCGTCGCCCATCTGCGCGACTGCCAGTACGAGTTCGGCCACCATGTCCGGCTCGCGCGCCGCGCGGGCGTGCGCGAGCCGGACGTGGTGCGTCTCAAGGCAGGCCCGGACGCCGACGGGTGGACGCCGCGCGAGCGGGCGGTCCTCACCGCCGTCGACCGCCTCCACGCCGAGCGGGACCTGGACGACGAGACCTGGACGCGGCTGCGCGCCCACCTCACCGAGGGCGAGTGCGTCGAGCTGACCATGCTCGCCGCCCACTACGAGATGCTCGCGACCGTGATCACCGCGCTGCGCGTCCAGCCCGACCGGCCCCGCCGCCCCGCCGGCGGCCGCTGACCGGCACGTCCGAGGAGGTCCCCCTTGCGCATCCGAGTCCTCGCGATCACCTTGACCCTCGCCGCGGCCTCCACGGGACTCGCCGTCCCCGCCCGCGCCGCCGGACGGGCCGCCGGAGGAGCGGTCCGCTTCACCGACTCCGGCGGCATCCATGTCGTGGACGTGCGGCGCGTCGACGACCGCCAGTACGCGCTGCGCGTCAGCACGGCCGCGCTGGGACGGGCCGTGGACGTGCGCGTCCTGCTGCCGACCGGCTACGACCGGCGTCCCGGCGCCCGCTTCCCCGTCCTCTACCTGTTCCACGGGACGTCCGGACGCGCCTCCGACTGGATCGAGCGCGGCGACGCCGAGAGGACCACCGCCGGACGGCCGCTGATCACCGTCATGCCGGACGGGGGCTTCGACGGCGACGGCGGCGGCTGGTACACCGACTGGGCCGACCCGCGCACCGCACTCGGGCCGTCCAGGTGGGAGACCTTCCACGTCACCCAGCTCATCCCCTGGATCGACCGGAACCTGCGCACCGTGCCCCGCCGGGAGGGCCGGGCCGTCGCCGGCCTGTCGCAGGGCGGATTCGGGGCGATGAGCTACGCCGCCCGCCACCCCGAGCTGTTCGTGTCCGCCGCCTCGTTCTCGGGCGCGCCCGACATCGCCTACGACCCCGTCGTCTCCGTCGGCGCGGCCGGAGTCGTCTCCTACGTCGCGGCCGTCGGCGACGGCGTGCACCCCGACGCGATCTTCGGCTCGCGGCTGGCCGACGCGATCAACTGGCGCGGCCACGACCCCGCGACCCTCGCGCCCAACCTGCGCGGGATGCGGCTCGCGCTCCACACCGCCGCCGGCGTCCCGGGTCCGCTCGACCCGCCCGTCCCGGACCCGGCCGCGATCGGCATCGAGGCCCTCACGCACGCCTCGACCGCCGGCTTCCACCGGCGGCTGGAGGCACTGGAGATCCCCAGCCACTACGACGACCGCCTGCTCGGCACCCACACCTTCCCGTACTGGGCCCGCGACCTGCGGCGGCACATCGGCCCGCTGACGCGGACGTTCGCCGCCCCGCCACGCCCGCCCGCGAAGATCTCCTACCGGTCGATCGACGCGGCCTGGACGCAGTGGGGCTGGACGGTCTCGCTCAAGCGGCCGGAGGCCCGGCAGTTCAGCGCGCTGACGGACGCCTCCGCGACGGGCTTCGCCCTGCGCGCCGCCGGGACCGCCACCGTCACGACCCCCGCGTCCTACCGTCCCGGCGCCCGCGTCGTCATCGACGTGGCGCGCGGGAGGACGCACAAGGTCATCAGGACCTCCGCCGGGCCCTCCGGGCGGCTCACGCTCACCCTCCCGCCCGCGCGCGGCGCCGCGACCACGCTGGTGCGGATCAGCCGTCCATGACGCCCGAGCGCAGCAGGAGCCGCACGTGCTCGATGACCGGGGCCCTGATGGCGCGCAGCGCCTCCAGGTCGCCCGCCGCCACGGCCGGGGTCACCATCGAACTCACCGCCGCCACGACGACCTCGCACGCGAACCGGCCGCTGTCGCCCGTCACACCCATGAGGTCGGCGAGGCTCGCCGCCAGGTCGCGCTGGACGCGCGTCCGCCGCCGGACGGCCTCCGGGCCCGCCGCGAACACCTCCACCAGGAACAGCCGCGCGTACGCGGGTTCGGCCGCGAGCGCCTCCAGGTAGGCGGTGAAGACGCGCTCGAACCGTTCGGCCGCGTCGGCCTCGCCGACCACGTCGGCCTCGCCCTGCGCCGTCCCCTGTCCGGCCGCGTCGCCCTCGCTCTGCATCGCCTCCTGCAACTGGAGGAACAGCAGCAGGCCCGCCTGGTCGAAGGCGGCCATGAAGCAGTCGAGCTTGGACGAGAACAGCGCGTAGAAGCTCTGCCGGGAGACCCGGGCCCGCTTCAAGACGTCCTCCACCGACGTGCCGACGTACCCTTTCTCCGCCATCGCCTGCGCCATGGCGCCGCACAGCCGGTCCCGGTGCACCCGCTCGACCTCCGCGCGCGACAGCGCGTGGCGCCCCCTAGGGAGGCGGCGCGGTGTGGGCCCGGACTCGGACGTCTGCATCCGCTCAGGTTAAGGCACGGCTGCTTCCCTGCCCGGGCCATCCCGTAACGGGCGATGAGACCGGTGTGACGGCATTCACCCGGTGGTCCGTACACTGGGCGAACGGGACCGGGGCCGCCCCCCGGGACGGATCACCCCTGGTCCCGCGTTTCGGCGCGCCGTGACCCTGCCTTCACGTACGCGGTGGGACGTACGTCACACTAGGCAAGTAGGTGTTCGAGGAGGAATAGCGTGACCGATCGCGACGTGGACGTTCTGAGCAGAGCCCCGCTCTTCGAGGCTCTCGACGAGCAGGGTGCCAAGGCGCTGCGCGCCAACGTGACCGAGGTGCGTCTCGCCCGCGGACAGACGCTGTTCAACGAGGGCGAGACCGGGGACCGGCTCTACGTCGTCCTCGAAGGAAAGATCAAGCTCACCCGGACGGCGCCGGACGGGCGCGAGAACCTGCTGAGCGTGCTCGGCCCGAGCGAGATGTTCGGCGAGCTGTCGCTGTTCGACCCGCGCCCCCGCACCGCGAGCGCCATCGCGGTCACCGAGTGCCGCCTCGCCGGGCTCGGCCACGACGACCTGCGGCCCTGGCTCACCGGCCACCCCGAGGTCGCCGTGCAGCTGCTCCGCGCGCTCGCGCAGCGGCTCCGCAAGACCAACGACGTGATGGCCGACCTGGTCTTCACCGACGTGCCCGGGCGCGTCGCCAAGGCGCTGCTCGACCTCGCGGAGCGCTTCGGCCAGCCGTCGGAGGCGGGCCTGCACGTCCACCACGACCTCACCCAGGAGGAACTGGCGCAGCTCGTCGGCGCGTCCCGCGAGACGGTCAACAAGGCCCTCGCCGACTTCGCCCAGCGCAACTGGCTGCGCATCGAGGCCCGCGCCGTCGTGATCCTCGACATCGAGCGCCTCCGCAAGCGCTCGAAGTAGGCGAGACCCGAAGCGCGCGGGAGGGGTCAGACGGCCCCGCGCTCGGCGAGGTAGTCGAGCTGGGACTGGACCGACCACTCGGCCGCGGGCCACAGCGACCGGTCCACGTCGGCGTAGACGCGCTCGACGACCTCCCGCGCCGTGCGGGCGCCCGCCGCGACGGCGGCCTCGACCTGGGCGAGGCGCTCGCGGCGGTGGTCGATGTAGTGGTCGAGGACGGCGACGGGGTCGTCCAGCTTGGGCCCGTGACCGGGGAGGATCGTCGCGGCCCCCCGGTCGGCGGAGAACCGGCGGAGCCGGTCGAGCGACCCGAGGTAGTCGCCGAGCCTCCCCTCCAGCACGGTCGTCCCGTACCCGAGGACGGTGTCGCCGGTGAGGACGGCGCCGTCGGCCGGAAGCCAGAACGTCAGCGAGTCGTCGCTGTGCCCCGGCGTCTCCAGGATCCGCAGCTCCAGACCGCCCGTGGTGACGACGTCGCCCTCCGCGAGGCCCTCGTCGCCGAGCCGGTGCCGGGGATCCAGCGCCCGCACCCCGACCCCGCCTCCCGCCATCTTCGCGAACTTCCCGGCGCCCGCCGAGTGGTCGGGATGCCCGTGCGTGAGCAGGACGAGACCGACCCGCCGCCCCTGCGCCTCCACCGTCTCCAGGACGCGCCGCAGGTGCACGGCATCCTTCGGCCCGGGGTCGACGACGACGGCCTCGGCGGCGCCGGGCTCCGCGATGATCCAGGTGTTGGTGCCGTCCAGGGTCATGGCGGACGGGTTCGGGGCGAGCACGCAGGTGGCTCGTTCGGTACCCATCCCGTCGATCTCCGTCATGTCCCCCATCCTGCCCGAGGCGCGATCGGGGTGGCGGGCCGGGTTCCAGCCGAGGCGCTCCAGCCTCCGGAGCGCGGACGTGCCCGCCAGCCGCCACAGGACGGCCTGGCTCCGCGGCACCCGGCGGGCCATCTCCTCAGCCCTGCGGGTAGTGCCGCGCGACGCCCTCGGGCAGGACGAGGTAGGCGTCGCCGTCGATGATCTCGGCGACCGGCTCCTGCACGACGATCTCGCGCCGCGCGGCGAGCACGTCGGCGACCGTGGCGAACCCGGCGAGCTCCGCCAGCGTCGCGACGGTCGGCGGCAGCATCGTCCACTCGCCGCGCGCCGCCCGCTCGGCCGCCTCCGCCGGGCTCACCCAGGCGACCTGGTCGGCCTCGGTGCTGACGTCCCTGGCCCGCTGCCCCGCCGGCATCGCGGCGACGAAGAACCGGGTGTCGTAGCGCCTGCGCTCGATCTTCGGGGTGATCCAGTGCGCCCACGGGCGCAGCAGGTCGGAGCGCAGCACGAGGCCGCGCCGGTCGAGGAACCCCCCGAACGACTGGGAGCGGTCCAGCAGCGCCTGCCGGTCGGCCTCCCAGTCGTCGCCGCGCGTGTCGTCCACGACTGTCTCCCCGGTCGGGCCGGCGAGCAGCACGAGCGTCTCCTCGAACGTCTCCCGGACCGCCGCGCAGACCAGCTCGCGGGCCAGCGTCTCGTCGGCGCCGAACGCCCGGCCCCACTCGGCGGGGGGCGGCCCGGACCACGCCAGCGCCGCCTCCCCGTCGCGCGGGTCGACCGAGCCGCCGGGGAACACGTAGGCGCCGGGCGCGAACGCCATCGACCGGACGCGGCGCAGCATGAACGCCTGGAGCCCGTGCTCGTCGTGGTCGCGCAGCACGACCACGGTCGCCGCGTCCTTGGCGGGCGCCGGCTCGGCCCGGCCTTCCAGGATGTCCTCGACCTGCCCCCGGAACGACTCGGGCAGCTTGAGTCCGTTGGTGATCCCCATGGCGAGCCATTCGGACATACCGAATGGCATTCCGTCAAGCCCGGAGGCTCACGCCACCTCGGCGATCAGCTCCACCTCGACGGGCACGTCGCGCGGCAGGACGGCGACCCCGACGGCGCTGCGCGCGTGCCGGCCCGCGTCCCCGAACACCTCGGCCAGCAGGTCGCTCGCCCCGTTGATCACCTGCGGCTGGCCGTGGAAGTCCGGCGCGCTGGCGACGAACCCGACGACCTTCACGATCCGCACGATCCGCGACAGCTCGCCGACCTCCGCCTTCAGCGCCGCGATCGCGTTCAGCGCGCAGATCCGCGCCTGGCGGGTCGCCTCCTCCGCGCTGACCTCCGCGCCCACCTTCCCGGTGACGCCCAGCTCGCCCTTGACCAGGGGGATCTGGCCCGCGGTGTAGACGAGCGACCCCGTCCGCGCCGTCGGCACGTAGGACGCGACCGGCGGGACGACCTCCGGCAGCTCGATGCCGAGCTCGCGGATCCGCTCTTCAGGCGTGCTCATCGCCATTCCTCCTCGTTGAGGTCCTTACGACGGGGCTGTTCCGGCAGGGCGCCGCTACTCGATCTCGCGCTTGAAGTAGGCGACGAGGTTCTCGGGGTTCGGCCCCGGCATGACGGTGACGAGCTCCCACCCGTCCTGGCCCCAGTTGTCGAGGATCTGCTTGGTCGCGTGCACCAGCAGCGGAACGGTCGCGTACTCCCACTTCTTCATGGCCCTCACCCTAGCGATCGCCATACCCGGACCCCGCTCGAACCCGCCCCCCGCCCCGGTGTGCTGACGGACCGGCGGGGAGGCGGTCAGCCGGTGGTGCGGGGTCGGTCAGGGCGGGTCGCGAATCTCTTGTTCGACGGCAGCGACGAACGGAGAGAACGATGAGCAAGAGCGTGCTGATCTCGGGTGCGAGCATCGCGGGCCCGTCCCTGGCCTACTGGCTGGCGCGGTACGGGTACGACGTCACCGTCGTGGAGCGGGCGGAGGCGATCCGGCCGGGCGGGCAGGCCGTCGACTTCCGCGGCGAGGTGCACCTGCGGGTGCTGGAGAAGATGGGCGTCCTGGACGAGATCCGGCGGAGGCAGACCCACGGCGGCGCGCTCGACCTGATCGACGCCGAAGGACGGACGCGGGTCGCCCTGCCCGACTCGTTCACCGGCGGGGACGTGGAGATCCACCGGGGCGACCTCGCCGAGCTCCTGTACGAGCTGACCCGGGACTCCGCCAGGTACGTCTTCGGCGACTCGATCGCGTCCATGACCGAGACGGCCGACGGCGTCCACGTCACCTTCGAGCGCGGGGCTCCGCGCACGTTCGACCTGGTCGTCGGCGCGGACGGGCTGCACTCGAACGTCCGGCGGCTCGCGTTCGGCGACGAGTCGCGGTTCGTCCGGGACTCGGGCTACCACGTCGCGATCTTCGAGGCGCCGAACCGGCTCGGCATCGGCACCGGCAAGCTCTACAGCGAAGTGGGGCGCGGGGTGTCGGTGTACCCGACCCGCGGCGGAACCGGCGCGAACGTCATGTGCGTCTTCGCCGACGACGAGCTGGAGCCGCACCGCCGCGACCAGGAGGCCCAGAAGCGGGCGCTGGCCGAGAGGTTCGCCGGCATGGGCTGGCACGCCGGCGCCCTGATGCGCGACATGTGGGAGGCCCCGTACTTCTACTGCGACTCGATCAGCATCGTCCGGATGGACGCCTGGACGAAGGGGCGGGTCGCCCTGCTCGGCGACGCCGGCTACGGCGCCACCTGCGGCGGGATGGGGACGGGCCTCGCGGTCGTGTGCGCCTACGTCCTCGCGGGCGAGCTGGCCGCCGCGGACGGCGACCACCGCGCCGCGTTCCCTGCCTACGAGGAGCGCATCAGGAAGTTCACGACGGCGTGCCAGCGGGTCGCGGGCGGGGTCGGGCCGTTCTTCGCACCGAAGAACGAGCGCGCGCTGCGCCGCCGCACGACGGTCTACCGGCTGCTGACCGCGGGCCCGTTCATCAAGCTCCTCGACAAGCTGACCACGCAGGCCGCCACGGCGATCAAGCTGAGGGAGTACCCGGAGCCGGGCCGGGCGCCTCACGCCGTGTGATCGGGGCCCCCGCCGCGCTCGGGAGTTCCGTCGTACCGCTCGCGCGACGCGTTGATCTCGTCGATGTGGCGGCCGGCCCACTCCTTGATGGAGGTGAGCAGCGGCACGATCCGTTCGCCCAGCAGGGTCAGGGTGTACTCGACCTGGACGGGCACGGACGGGGTCACGCTGCGCGCCACGAGTCCGTCTCGCTCAAGGGAGCGGAGCGTCTGCGTGAGCATCTTCGCGCTGACGCCCGGGAGCGCTCTGCTGACCTCGGCGTACCTGCGAGTGCCGCGCGCCAGCTCCGTGAGGACCAGCATGCTCCACTTGTTGCCGATGATCCCCATCAGCTGATGAGTGGGACATCCGTCCATGTAAGCCTCGAACGCCGCTTTTTCCTGCTCGCGACGCTCCGCCGCCGTCATCGTGGCCATGCCGCGGGCTCACCTCCGGGTACCGAACGCACTCCGAAGTAACTTCTTCCGGCCCGCGGCTGTTCCGGCGACAGTTGCCGGTGCGGGATCCCCCGCACACCCACCCACTTCGTACAGAAGGTTCTGCCATGCGCGCGATCATCGTGAGGACACCCGGCGGGCCCGACGCGCTGGAGCTCGCCGACGTTCCGGTTCCCGTCCCGGGGCCCGGTCAGGTGCGGATCCGGGTGGCGGCGGCAGCGGTCAACCCGGTCGACGCCGCGACCCGCTCCGGAGCGCTGGCCGACGCCGGGCTGATGCCGCCGTTCGGTTCGCGGCCCGCGGTCGGCATCGGCTGGGACGTCGCCGGCACCGTCGACGCGGTCGGGGAGGGCGTGACCCGCATCGCCGCCGGCGACGAGGTCATCGGCCTGAAGGACCGGCTCGACGTGCCGCTGGGCGCCTACGCGGACGCGATCGTCCTGGACGCGGACGCCGTCGCGCCCGCGCCGCGGTCGGTCCCGGCCGCCGAGGCGGCGACCCTCCCGCTGAACGGGCTGACCGCCCTGCAGGCCCTGGACCTCCTCGCTCTGCCGCCGGGCGCCACGCTGCTCGTCACGGGAGCCGCGGGCGCCGTCGGCGGCTACGCGGTGGAGCTGGCGGCCCACCGCGGCCTGCGCGTCGTCGCCACGGCCTCCGCGTCCGACGAGGCGCTGGTGCGCGGCTTCGGCGCGGAGATGTTCGTTCCGCGCGGCGCGCACCTGGGAGACGCCGTCCGCGCGCTCGTACCGGGCGGTGTGGACGGCGCCCTGGACGCCGCCCTCCTCTCGGTCGCGGCCCTCGACGCCGTCCGGAACGGCGGGACGTTCGCAGCGGTCAACGGCGGTCCGGCCACCCCGCTCCCGCTGCGCGGAACCACCGTCCACAACGTGTGGATACGCGCGGACGCCGCGCAGCTGGGCATGCTCGCCGCACTCACGGACAAGGGCGGCCTCACCCCCCGCGTCGCCGACACCCTCCCCCTCACCGAGGCCCCCAAGGCCCACAAACGCCTGGAAGCAGGCGCCCTACGTGGCCGCTTGGTCCTCACCCCGTAGGACCCTCCACTGGCTTTAGGCCGGAGGGCTCGTCGGGGGGTCGGCGGGGTTTTCGGCGCGGAGCATGACGCGGCGGAGGAGGTCGGAGAGAGTGCGGCGCTCGGCGGGGTCGAGGGCGGCGAGCAGGCGGGTCTCCTCGACGCCCAGGCCGTCCATCGCGTCGCGCCAGGCGGAGCGCCCGGCGGGGGTGAGCTCGACGACGACCCGGCGGCGGTCGGTCGCGGACGGGGACCGGCGGACGAAGCCGCGGCGCTCCAGCGCGTCCAGCCGGCCGGTGATCGAGTTCGGGGGCATGGCGAGGTCGGCGGCGAGGAGGGAGGGGGCCGCGGTGCCGTGCCGGCCGGCGAGCGCGTGCAGCGTGTCGAACTCGTGCCGCTGCAGGCCGGAGGCGGCGAGGAGCTCCTCCTTCATCCGCCGGATGTGCTTGACGAAGAAGATCATCCGAGTCACGGCGCCCTCGATGTCGGGATCGAGGTCGGGCACGATCGGCGCCCACCGCTCCACGTGCTCGTCGGTCCGGTCCCTGTCTCCCATGCGGGGATCGTAGTCGGTGGCTTGATTCGTTGGGGAATAATTCGTTGCCGATTAGTTCGTCAACGAACTACATTGTCCGGCCATGACCCACCCCCTGCGCGGCCGGGACTTCCGGCTGCTGTTCGCCGCCCGCGTCCTGTCCCTGACCGGGGACGCCGCCGTCCCCGCCGCGCTCGCCCTCGCCGTCCTGCGGGCCACGGGCTCCACGTCCGCGCTCGCCCTCGTGCTCGGCTGCGCGATGGTGCCGCGCCTGCTCCTGCTGCCCCTCGGCGGCGTGCTCGCCGACCGCCTCGACGCGCGGGGCGTCGCCCTCGCCACCGACCTCGCCGGCGCCGCGGCGCAGCTGTTCGCGGCCCTGGAACTCCTGAGCGGCGAGCCGCGCCTGTGGCACCTCGCCGCCGCCCAGGTGATCGGCGGCGCGGCCTCCGCCTTCCAGACGCCGACCATCTCGCCCCTGATCGCCGGCACCGTCGAGCCGTCCGGACTCCAGAAGGCCAACTCCCTGATGGGCGTCGCCAACGGCGCCACCCGCCTCGCCGGGCCCGCCCTCGCCGGCACGCTCGTGCTGACCGTCGGCCCCGGCTGGACGTTCCTGCTGGACTCGGCGTCGTTCGCCGCGAGCGCGGCGCTCCTCGCCCTGGCGCGCGTCCGGAACGTCCCCATCCCGCGACGATCGCTGCGAGCCGACCTGGCGGAGGGCTGGTCGGAGGTCCGCTCGCGCGACTGGTACTGGACGAGCCTGATCGCGCACGGCGTCTGGAACGGCACGTCCGCCGTCCTGCTCACCCTCGGCCCCGCCCTCGCCGTCGAGCGGCTCGGCGGCGAGGGGGTGTGGATCGCGACCGTCCAGGCGGGCGCCGCCGGGCTCCTCGCCGGGGCGCTGCTGGCCGCCCGCTTCCGTCCGCGCCGGCCCGTCCTCGTCGCGAACGCGGGCCTGGCCGCGCTGGCGCTGCCCCTGGCCCTGTTCGCGGCCGCCGCGCCCGCGCCCCTGCTCATCGCGGCGTACGGGCTGGCGCTCACCGGCCTCGGCGTCCTCAACCCCACCTGGGAGACCGTCGTGCAGATGTCCATCCCGCCGCAGGCGCTGGCCCGGGTGACGTCCTACGACTGGCTGCTGTCACTGGCCGCGGCGCCCCTCGGCTACACACTCGCCCCCTGGGCCGCCTCGGCCTGGGGGCCCTCCGTCCCGCTGTGGACGGCGGCCGTGCTGGTCGGCGCCGCCTGCCTGGGCACGGCGGCGGTGCCGGGCGTCCGACGCCTGACCATGCCCGAGATCGCGCCGGACGCCGCAGCCGCCTCACCCCAGCCGCAGGCTCGGTGACACCCGCGGGTCAGCTGGGCGGCCGCTCCTCCGGGGTCTCCCGCTCACCTCCGCCGATGCCGCGCCGCTGCTCCTCCTGCGGCGCGGCCACCTCGGACCGGCCGCGCTTCGGCTCGTCCAGCCCGATGACCGGCGGGACGTCCTCCGCCGACTCCAGCGTCGACGGCCGCTCGGCCGCCTTGGCCAGCTCCGCCTCGGCCCTCGCGAGCCGCTCGCCGAGGTCGAGCCTGCTCTCGCCACCGTCCGTGTCTCCGTCCCCGGAGCGTCCCGGGCCTCCGGCAGCGCGCTCGAAAAAGCGCAGGATCTCCACCGGCAGCGGCATGACCAGCGTGCTGTTCTTCTCGGCGGACACCTCCACGACCGTCTGCAGCAGGCGCAGCTGCAGAGCGGCCGGGTCCTGCGACATGATCTCCGCGGCGGCGGCGAGGCGCTTGGACGCCTGGAACTCGCCGTCCGCGGTGATGATGCGGGCGCGGCGTTCCCGCTCCGCCTCCGCCTGCCGGGCCATCGACCGCTTCATGCCCTCCGGCAGCGACACGTCCTTGATCTCGACGCGCTCGATCAGGATGCCCCACGGTCCCTCGGTGATCTCGTCGATGATCGCCCGCAGCCGCATGTTGATCTTCTCGCGCTCGCCGAGCAGCTCCTGCATGTCGGCCTGGCCGATCACCGACCGCAGCGACGTCTGCGCCACCTGCGAGATCGCGTACCCGTAGTTGTGCACGTTCACGATCGCCTTCACCGGGTCGATCACCCGGAAGTAGACGACCGCGTCGACGCGGACGCTCACGTTGTCCTGGGTGATCCCGTCCTGGCCGGGCACCCCCATCGTGATCGTCTGCCGGCTGACCTTCTGCATGCGCTCGGCGATCGGGACGATCACCGTCAGGCCGGGCGTGCGCACCGCGCCGGGCCGCATCTGCCCGTTCCGCTGGACCTGCCCGAACCGAAACACGATCCCGTGCTCGAACTGCTGCACGACGCGGACGGACGACGCCAAGACGATCAGGCCGCCGACAACGACGACGAGCAGGATGACCAGGGCTACCGCTATCATCACGGCACCTCTTTCCCATGAGGGCCCGGGCCCGGGGAGGCGCCCCCGGAGCTCCGGCGGGCGTCCGGACCCGTCAGGGTCCGGACGGAACCGTCCATCGCACGGCTCACGTTTTCAAGCTAACCGCGCGGGCAGGCCGAATGACAGCGTCGGGGCGGGGGGAACCGTGTCAGGGATCACTTGCATGAGGGCGACCGCCCTCTCAAGTGTTTGACGAGCGAACGATATGGTCGATCGGGTGAGCGCGAGAGACACCGACTGGGACGGCGTACGCCTCCATGTGGTCACCGGCAAGGGCGGCACGGGAAAGACGACCGTCGCCGCCGCCCTCGCCCTTGCCTTGGCCGCAGGCGGCCGCAAGGTTCTGCTCGTCGAGGTCGAGGGGCGCCAGGGCATCGCCCAGCTCTTCGACTGCCCGCCGCTGCCCTACGAGGAGCGCCGCGTCGCCGTCGCCCCGGACGGCGGGGACGTCCACGCGCTCGCCATCGACACCGAAGAGGCGCTCATCGAGTACCTCGAGATGTTCTACAACCTCAAGCGCGCCGGGAAGGCGATGACCAAGCTCGGCATCGTCGACTTCGTCACCACCATCGCCCCCGGCCTGCGCGACGTCATCCTCACCGGCAAGACGTCCGAGTCGGTGCGCCGCAAGAAAAAGGACGGCTCGTTCGTCTACGACGCCGTCGTGATGGACGCCCCGCCCACCGGCCGCATCACGAAGTTCCTGAACGTCAACGACGAGGTCTCCGGCCTCGCCAAGGTCGGCCCCGTCCGCAACCACGCCGACACCGTGATGAAGGTCGTCCGGAGCCCCGAGACCGCCGTGCACTTCGTCACGCTCCTGGAGGAGATGCCCGTCCAGGAGACGATGGACGGCATCCGCGACCTCACCGCGGTCGGGCTCCCCGTCGGCGGCGTGATCGTCAACATGGAGCACCAGCCCGTCCTCAGCGAGGACGACCTCGCCGTCGCCGCCGCCGGGTCCCTGGACACCGACGAGATCGTCCGCGGCGTGAAGGCCGCCGGTCTGGAGCACGACGCCGAGGCGATCGCCGCCGTCCTCGCCGGGGAGGCCGCCGACCACGCCCGCCGCACCGCCCTCCAGCGCCGCGAGAAGGAGCGCCTGGACTCGGTCGACCGGCCCCGCTACACCCTCCCCCTGCTCTCCGACGGGATGGACCTGGCCGGCCTCTACGACCTGGCCGCCGCCCTCCGCGACCAGGGCGCCGCATGACCGCGCCCGGCCGCGGCGTCTCCTGGGTGAGGCTGACCCCCCGCGCGGGCGGGGACCGACCGGCAGAGGTGAACCGATGAGCCAGACCAGCAGGACCCCACCGGTGCTCGACGTCGACGGGCTGCTCGACGACCCGCGCACGAAGATCATCGTGTGCTGCGGGTCGGGCGGGGTCGGCAAGACCACCACGGCCGCCGCGCTCGGCGTCCGCGCCGCCGAGCGGGGCCGGGACGTCGTGGTCCTCACCGTCGACCCGGCGCGCCGCCTCGCGCAGTCGATGGGCCTGTCCGAGCTCGACAACAACCCCCGCCGGATCGACATCGACGGCGACGGCGAGCTGCACGCCATGATGCTCGACATGAAGCGGACCTTCGACGAGATCGTCGAGGCGCACGCCGACCCCGACCGGGCCAAGCAGATCCTCGCCAACCCCTTCTACCAGTCGCTGTCGTCCAGCCTGTCGGGCACGCAGGAGTACATGGCGATGGAGAAGCTCGGGCAGTTGCACCGCTCCGGCGCCTGGGACCTGATCATCGTCGACACCCCGCCGTCCCGGAACGCGCTGGACTTCCTGGACGCCCCCGAGCGCATGGGCCGGTTCCTCGACGGCCGCTTCATGAAGCTCCTCGCCGCCCCGGCCAAGACCGGCGGCCGCTTCGGCGTCAAGGTGATCAGCGCCGGGTTCGGCGTGTTCACCGGCGTCATCAACAAGGTCCTCGGCGTCCAGCTGCTGCGCGACGTGCAGACGTTCGTCGCCGCCTTCGACACCATGTTCGGCGGCTTCCGGGAGCGCGCCGAGAAGACGTTCAAGCTCCTGCAGACCCCGGGCACCGCGTTCCTCGTCGTCGCCGCGCCCGAGCCCGACGCCCTGCGCGAGGCGTCCTACTTCGTCGAGCGCCTCGCCGAGGAGCGGATGCCGCTCGCCGGCCTCGTGGTCAACCGCGTCCACGAGTCCGCCGGCGACGTCCTGTCCGCGGCCCGCAGCCAGGCCGCCGCCGAGACGCTGGACGAGCGCGGCGAGCACGCGCTGACCGCCGCCCTGCTGCGCCTGCACACCGACCGCCTGCAGCTCGCGGCCCGCGAGGAGCGCCTCCGCGACCACTTCGCTTCCACGCACCCGACCGTGCCGGTCACGGCCGTCCCGGCGCAGGCGGAGGACGTCCACGACCTCGACGGCCTGCGCCAGGTGGGCGAGGACCTCGCCGGCCCCGCCGCGTCTCCCAGCGCCGCCTGACGTCGGGCGCCCCTGGCCCGTTCTCCGATTCCGAGGCTTTCACCGGCCTCGGAATCCGGCTCCTCGCGGTTCGATCCGGAACGGCGGCGGTTCGGCCTTCCCCCGCCCGGGCGGCGCCGCGCGCCGATCTCGGAGAAGCGCGCCCACCCGGATCGGCGCCACCGGAAACTGACACACGAGCCGAACCCGGACGATCGCCCTCTCCGCACTCTGATCAGCGAAAACAGCCTTTATGGGCATGCCGGTAGGCCCGTACCCACAATGGTGGTACGGGCCTACCGGCCACGCTTCATTTGGACCGTGTCGGTCCTTGGACCGCCGCCGCACGGGCCCCGGGGGCCCGGTCGAACTCAGCTCGCGACGAGTTCTTCCTCGTCGACCTCCGCCGACCGCTCGTACTCTTCCTTCGCGGTCTCCAGCAGCTCGCGCCACGAGCGCACATCCGGCCGCCGCCGCAGCAGCGCACGGCGCTCCCGCTCGGTCATCCCGCCCCACACACCGAACTCGATCCGGTTGTCGAGAGCGTCGGCGAGACACTCCGTGCGCACCGGGCAGCCGCGGCAGATGAGCTTGGCTCGGTTCTGCGCCGCACCCTGCACGAACAGAGCGTCCGGATCCGCGTTACGGCAGGCGGCGCGGGCGGTCCAATCCGTGATCCACATCTTGGCCCCACTCCCCTAGGGTCTGTGTCGATTTGCGCTCCTTGGCCGGACGGGCGCGGACGTCAGGCCGCCAAACGAAAGCCGTGGGGAAGAACTTACGGAAGCGAGGGAGGTTTCAACAGCCCCCGTTGGGCCCATTCTCGATATAGCCCACCGGGGCCATACCGCCGGAACGGACTAGTTACCTGTAGTTGACGCGCCAGACACTGCGCAGGTTGTCACGATGAGGGCATAACGGACGAAGATCCTGATCAGCCGGTCCGGAAAGCACGAACCCTGGGGGACCTGTCCCTAATGCACTGCTCGTCCCGCGTACCCTAGACCCCGTGCGCGTTGCGAAGAACGATCGGGCCCAGGCCGCGTCCACGCTGTTCAGGTTGCTAGGTGCCGGGGTGGTGGCGGGCCTCATCGTCGCGCTCATCGCGCTGCCCGCCGTCGGCAGCGCCGGGCTGACCGCCCGCGACGCCGCCAACAACTTCGAGGACATGGACAGCCAGCTCAAGACGACACCGCCGTCCGAGAAGACGGTGATGTACGACGGCAACGGCAAGCAGGTCGCCACGTTCTTCGACAAGTACCGCGAGTCCGTCCGGCTCGACCAGGTCGCCCCCATCATGCGGCAGGCGATGATCGACATCGAGGACTCGCGCTTCTACGAGCACGGCGCGCTCGACCTCAAGGGCACCATCCGCGCGATGGCCTCCAACGTCGAGTCCGAGCAGACGCAGGGCGGCTCCACGCTCACCCAGCAGTACGTCAAGAACCTCCTGGTCGACAGCGCCAAGTCCGAGGAGGAGTACCGCGAGGTCACGGCGCCCACGGTCGGGCGCAAGCTGCGCGAGCTCCGCTACGCGCTCGACATCGAGCAGCGCCTCACCAAGGACCAGATCCTTGAGGGCTACATGAACGTCGCCTACTTCAGCGCCGGCGCGTACGGCGTCCAGGCGGCGGCCAAGCGGTACTTCAGCATCCCCGCGTCCAAGCTGGAACTCGGCCAGGCCGCGCTGCTCGCCGGCATCACCCAGAACCCCACGGCCTACGACCCCATCCGCAACCCCAAGGACGCCCGCAAGCGGCGCGACGTCGTCCTCTACCGGATGGCGCAGCTCGGCCACATCAGCAAGGCACAGGCCGACACAGAGGCCGCCAAGCCCATCCAGCTGAACCGCACCGACCCGGTCGGCGGCTGCGAGACCAGCAAGGCGCCGTACTTCTGCGAGTACGTGAAGTACGACATGCTCAACATCCTGTCGGACGGCAAGTACTGGCAGCTCAAGCCGAAGCAGCAGCAGAACGTCGTCAACAAGCTGAACCGCGGCGGCTACACCATCCGCACCACCCTCGACATGGACGACCAGCGCGCCGTCGACAGGGCCCTGCGCGGGACCGTCGCCCCCGGCGGCAACCGCGTCGGCGCCGAGGCGATGGTCGAGCCCGGCACCGGCAAGATCCGGGCCATCGGGCTGAGCAAGCGGTACGGTCCCGGCAAGGGCCGCACGACCATCAACCTCCCGGCCGACTCCGCGCACGGCGGCGGCAGCGGCGTCTCGGCGGGCTCGACCTTCAAGGTCTTCACCCTCGCCGCCGCCATCGACCAGGGCATCCCGGTCAGCACGACCATCAACTCGCCGCAGACCACCACGGTCAGCGGGTTCCAGCCGTGCCGCTACACCGGGATGTTCGACGGCAAGAAGGTCAAGAACGCCATGGTCGGCGGCGGCCCCTGGACGCTGTCGAACGCGGGCGACAGCGAGAAGGGCAACTTCGACCTGAAGACCGGCACCTGGCACTCGGTCAACACCTTCTACGCCGTCCTGGAGAAGCGCGTCGGCGTCTGCAACGCCGTCAAGATGGCCGAGAAGTTCGGGATGAAGCAGGCCACCGGCGACCCCCTGATGCCGATCGCGTCGCAGGTCCTCGGCGTCAACGACATCGACATGGTGCACCTCGCCGCCGCCTACGCCGGCTTCGCCGCCCGCGGCAAGTACTGCGCTCCCCTCTCGGTGACCGAGGTCGTCGACCCGGAGGGCAAGAAGCTCAAGCTTCCCAAGCAGGACTGCCACCAGGCCCTCGACCAGGACGTCGCCGACAAGGTCAACTCGATCCTGCAGGGCGTCCTCACCAAGGGCACCGCCGCCGGACGCGGCATCGGACGTCCCGCCGCCGGCAAGACCGGAACCTGTGAAGAGTTCACCTGCGCCGTGTTCGCCGGGTTCACCCCGAACCTGGCCGCCGCCACCGCCTACTGGGACTTCCGCGGCCCCTGGCAGTACAAGGTCTACGGCGTCTACGGCGCGGACATCCCCGGCGGCATGTGGCAGCAGTCCATGCGCAGCGCCCTCGCGGGCAAGCCCGCCCCCGGCTTCCAGACCCCGACCCGCGACTTCGGCGACACCACGAAGGTCCCGCAGGTGAAGGGCCTCACGGTCGCCGCCGCCACCGCCCGGCTCAAGGCCGCCGACCTGAAGGTGCAGGTCGCGTCCGGCTCCGTCGACTCCGACCAGCCGAAGGGCACGGTCGTGTCCACCTCGCCCGACGCGGGCAGCTCCGTCCCGCCCGGCACCACCGTCATCCTCTACGTGAGCGGCGGCAAGAAGCGCGGCGCCCCGCCCTCAGGCGACTGACGCGAAAGGGCCCGGCACCATGCCGGGCCCTTTCTCATTCAGCCAGCTGCCGCTTCACCTCCGCCGCGACGCGCCCGCCCTCCGCGCGCCCGGCCACCTTCGGGTTCACCGACTTCATGACCTGCCCCATCGCGCGGGGCCCCGACGCGCCCGTCTCGGCGATCGCGTCCGCCACCAGCGCGGTCAGCTCCTCGTCGGACAGCTGCGCGGGCAGGTACTCCTCCAGCACCCCGCCCTCGTCCCGCTCCGCCTGCGCCTGCGCCTCGCGCCCCGCGTCACCGAAGGCCGTCGCGGCCTCCCGCCGCTTCTTCGCCTCCCGCGTGAGCACCTTCACGACGTCGTCGTCGGAAAGCGTCCGCGACTGCTTGCCGGCGACCTCCTCGTTCTTCACCGCCGTGAGCGCCATGCGCAGCGTGCGCGTGCGCAGCTCGTCGCGCGCCTTCATCGCCGACGACAGATCGGTCTCCAGCTTCTCCTTCAGGGTCATGCCCAACATCATGCCCGTCCGCGACCTTCCGCCTCATCAGGATTACCGAGCGGCGCCCATGTCTGAAAGCATGGAACCCTGAGAAGGGAGAGCCGTGCGAAAGATCCACGCCGTGCCGCTGGGAGTACTGGGCGCGGGCGCCGCGACCTTCGGGTACGCCTCGTTGATCGAGCGGAACTGGTTCCGCCTCCGCCGCTTCGACGTGCCCGTGCTGCCGCCCGGCCGCCCGCCGGTGAAGATCCTGCACATCTCCGACGCGCACCTCACGCCCGGCAGATCCCGCCTGATCCACTGGGTCCGCTCGCTGGACGCCCTGGAGCCCGACCTCGTCGTCAACACCGGAGACACCCTCTCCCACCGCGACGCGATCGGCCCCTTCCTGGACGCCCTCGGCCCCCTCCTCGACCGCCCCGGCGTCTTCGTCTACGGCTCCAACGACCTGTACTCCCCGGTCCTGAAGAACCCGCTCCGCTACATCTGGCGCACGAGCAAGTCCGACTACGGCCGCCGCCGCCGCGAGCCCGACCTCCCCTACCGCGAGCTCGGCTCCTCCCTCCAGGCCGCCGGCTGGCTCGACCTCAACAACCGCATCGGCCGCCTCAAGGTCGGCGAACTCGACATCGAGTTCGGCGGCATCGACGACTCCCACATCAACCGGGACCGCTACGACAAGATCGCCGGCCCCGTCGACCCCCAGGCCGACGTCCACCTCGGCATCATGCACTCCCCGGAACCCCGCAACCTCGACCGCTTCACCGCCGACGGCTACGACCTCCTGCTCGCCGGCCACACCCACGGCGGCCAGGTCTGCGTCCCCTTCTACGGCGCCCTCGCCACCAACTGCGGCATCGACCGCCCCCGCGTCAAGGGCCTCCACAAGCACCGCGGCTCCTGGCTCCACGTCTCCGCGGGCCTGGGCACGTCCCCGAAGGCCCCCATGCGCTTCTGCTGCCCGCCCGAGGCCTCCCTGCTCACCCTCGTCCCTCGGCGGTGAACTGGAAGACCGCCCCGCTCCTAGCCACCCTGTACGACGTCGCCGTCCAGAACCGCGCCCTCTCCCACCTGGGAGCCCGCGCCCTCTGGAACTACGACATCGGCCACCTCCACGAACTCATCGCCGCCCAGGACCCGTCAGCCCTGACCCTCGACATCCCCTGCGGCGGCGGCCTGGCCATACGCGACAACCCCCGCCACGTGGCAGCCGACCTCTCCACGACCATGCTCAAGAGGGCCCGCCGCAAGACGACGACCCTCGTCCAGGCGGACATCTACAACCTCCCCTTCCCCACCGACACCTTCGACGTCTGCCTCACCTACAACGGCCTCCACTGCCTGGAAGACCCACCCGCAGCCCTCCAGGAACTAACCCGAGTCCTACGCCCAGGCGGCACCCTCCAAGGCACGACCGTGGTCAAGGCCGCCGGCCGCGACCCCTTGATCAAGCTCCTCCAGTACCAGGGCGCCTTCGGCAACCCAGGCACCAGAGCCGACCTCCGAACCTGGCTGGAGACCGCCGCCCTGACGAACATCACCCTCACGCCCGCGGGCGCCGTGACCGCCTTCACAGCCCGAAAATCAGGGACGCACCACTCCCCAGCATCCGCTAAGGTGGACTAGGCGCCGGGAGGACGTACAACTCCCGGGCAGCCGCCACCGGGGTGTAGCGCAGCTTGGCAGCGCGCTTCGTTCGGGACGAAGAGGTCGTGGGTTCAAATCCCGCCACCCCGACAGAAAACGCCAGGTCAGAGGCCGGTTCTCCCCCACGGAGACCGGCCTCAAGATCTTTCGACCCTCATCTGACCCCGACTTCGGTCGTTGACCCCGCGATATCCAGGGTCACGCCCCATCACCCGCTGGCTGCATCCCCGCTCCCTCCAGCACCCATTTGAACTACCGGTTCAGCCCCTCCAACATCCGAGCCCTGCCCCGCCCTCTCGGCGAGTCCACCTCAAGACCAGTCCGGTCTTCCGGCAGGCCACGAGCGGAACGTCGCTAGGGCAGCGGGGGCATCATCCGCGCTGGCCCTTGAGCGAGGCCGACCGCCTCAGCCTCCGGAAGGCGCGGGGGGCCGTCAGTTGCAGCGACGGCGCGCTCGTCGCGAACGCAGCCCTGCAACCCGGGCCAATCAGCCACGTCAGGCGAGGTCGGACGGTCCACAGACGCCAGGCGAGCTGCCGCTGCTCGTCGCCTCGCTTCTTCGTCTCAGGCCCTGGCGCCTTGTCGCCGAACCGGCTCAGCACACCCTCACGTAGCGATTCCAGCGCACCGGTGTCTCGCTTCGCCTCACCGAGGATCACAACGTTCGACGCGTCGTCGAGGATGGCCAGGTCCAGTTGCAGGGCCGAGGAAGGGAGCTCGAAGAGCACCCGCTCGGCCGGATATCGAAGGTTGGTGATCACGTCCACGTACGCCGCGATCTGAGGAAGGTACTCGGCGTTGTACCAACCACCGGCACGCGACCGCGACAGCAACCCCCAACGGCCGACAGGCGTCGGGCGATCAAGCGTGTTGAATCGCGCCCCGCGATGGAGGGTGATGAGTCCGCGCTCAAGCCCCGCAAAGAACAACGCAAGGTCACCGGCATCGATCACATTGGCCGTGGGAGTCAGTTCCCCCGTGCTCATGAGATCGGGGTTGTCGGCGTACAACTCAGCTGACCCTCGCTGGAGCAACTCGATGAAGTCGTCCAGCGGGCTCACCCTGGCTCATCGCCTTTTGTAGCCGGCGAAGGATCATCATTTTCGCGCTCATTGTCCTCATTGAGGATCTCGGCGTCGACAATATCGACGATGTCGACATCCTCCCGGAAGTCCACATCGGTGGAAACCAAGTCGGGTTCCACCTCAACCCCGTAACGCTCACGCAGAAAGCGCTCGCGGTATAGGTGCTCCGCGTCGTCCGTAATACGCTTCAGAAGTATCGTGTTCGCCCCGGCGCCGAACGCGATGCCCATGACCGGTACCGCTTGCCCCAGCTTCTTCTTCGTGAGGGTGAATCCGAAGCGCGTGAAGACCTTCTGGACCACCGCGGTCACGACGTTCTGGTTGAGTTGGTCCCACGTCGCACGCCGGGCGAGCGCTTGGACGAGCTTGTTGATTTCCGCGTAAGCAGCAACCTTTGTGGCTTCGGAAGCCGTGCCGAGGCCGAGTATACCGAGTATGAAGAGCTGCTCATCGGGATGCTCGGCGTCATAGCCGTAGTACGCACCGATGTGCGCGACGGCCCGATGGCCGGCGATGAGAACCGCGGCGGCATCGGCCACCACTGTGCCGATGACGAGTGCCGCGCCGGGTGCGGCGCCTGCTCCCGCACCGGCGACCGTGCCTCCCGCTGCGAGTAGCCCACCCCCGGAAGCCGCGAAGCCTGCTCCTGCGCCTTCGGCGGTGGCAAAGGCGGTGTAGCGAAGGCCCAGCCGCGGCTTGACCTTATCGATCAGCTCGAGGTCGAGCTTCCGGATGTTCTCGAGAACGTCAACGCCGGCGCCGCGCTTGCGATACGCCTTGACCACGGCGCCCTTTGGCACGGTCGCGATCGCCGTACGGCCTCCCAGCCCCACCAGCGCTTCCAGTGACTTGAGGAAGATGCTTTCGAAGTCGGGTAGACCGGGCACAGCCTCGGCACGGGTGCGGACCTTCTCACCGACATCACGGAGGCGCTCACGTGCCCCTGCTGGCAGGCTGCGCCGCGTACGCGCGGCCAAACGGCTCTGCCGCCACCGTTCGATCTCGTCCCACGCCTTACGGTCGTACGGCGTCATATCATCGAACATTCGTTTTCCGTTCGTCGCGCCCCTGTCACCTTGGGGGATTCACTGTTTCGGACAACCTCTTGGGTGACCCGTACGCAAATCTGCGCACCAGGCGCCGTTCCGGCTACCCGGTTTAATAATTCCATTGAAGATTGACACCCGTTTACGGGATGCCTATTCAGGCAGTTCGCGTTCGAGACCTCCCTACCATCGCGCCGTTACAGCGCCGCTTCAAGCTACCGGCTTTTTGCCCTCACCTACTTGACGCCGTCGTAGCCGCTCCCGCCCGCACGGAGGTGCACGAGTCACCTGTCAAGCGGGAGAAGATCACTCTCAATCGCCTCAGCCCCAGTGTTGCTCCTGATACTTGATGAGGTCTTCGCCGTGGAGCTGCTTGGTCGCGTTGCCTACACGCACCCAGAATTCCGAAGGGCCGGTTCCCGCCTTGGCGGATTTAGCGAAGACCGGGTTTCCGGACGCGGCGACGCTGAGTTGGCAGATCGTCTTTGAATCCACCACAGGAAACCGGATGCGTACGGTCGATGCAGTCGGGGCTGAAAGGTTGTCGTCGAGCAGCTGCCTGAGGAACAGCTCATAGCCGTCGGCGTTCTGTTTCGAGCCGAATGTGGCGAAGTCTTCTTCGATGCCCAGAACCTCACCATCGTCGGCGACACCGATGAGCAGAACGCCGCCTTCGGCGTTGAGGAAGCCGCACACGGCCTTAACCAGGACCTGCCCGAGCTTCGGGTCGTGCTGCTTGGTATGGACGTTCCAACGTCCGCTGGCCTTGAACTCCGTAGTCTGCGATTCACCGGCGGCGATCAGATCAGCAGCGGTCATCGGCGGGTACTTCTTGCGCCCGTCGGTAAGAGCGTTGAAGCCCTCCTGGACGACACGGGCGATGAGCTGGCGGCGCCGCTCAAGGAAGACTGGATACTCCAGTTGCTCCCAACCGACCGGAAGCGCATGCCACCGGGACTGCCGAGCCAGGGCCTGCGGGTCGACCCTTTCGGCTATGCGGGGCAGGTAGTCACTGGGGGCGTCGGCGTTGTTGCGCACATCGGGGGGCCAGTCGACGTATGCCATGTTCGCGATCGCATTGGCCTGCCGCGTGCCGGAGATGCCGAGCGACTCGAGGTACTTGCGGTGGTACAGGCGATCCCGTTCCAGGGATCGCGGTGCCGCCCCCGTGGGGTCGAGAAGATCCCTGATCCGCAGGTCGCCGAACAAAACCTCGGCGTCCAGAATGTTCAGCGCGGCCAGGTAGGCGAACAGGACGGGAGAGCGGGACGAGGAAGTGTCGAGCCGGTTCGGTAGCGAGATCTCCCAGTAGTCCCCAGTGAAGTTCGCGGCGATGATGCGGTCCAGCTCAGCGAGGAAGGCGGCACCGTCACCGGCTGGCAGGCTTGTGATCCGCCCTAGGTCGGATTCGAGTTGGGACTCGGGCGAACTGCTGTAACGGCCCGTGGTGTGCGCCATGAAGAACCACCGTGCGATGGCGGGGCGCAGCGCCGCGGCCTGCAGCCCGAAGTCGTGGCGACCGATCAGCCAGAGCGTATAGCTGAACAGCAGAGCGTTGTCCGAAGTGATCATCTTGCGGCTGCGGAAGCCGGCCGTGGCCACGCATTTCAGGAACTCGTGCCAGCTGGTCAGGTCGAGCACCTTCTCCTGCGCTGCGGCGAGCAGCCCGAACTGCTCTTGGCGGCGTTCCGGGCTCACCCGTCCGCTTTCGAGATCCTTGCCGCGCAGGATGCTGTAGACGTGCTGGAGCCGAGCGCGACGGAAGGCCACCGCGACGGCAACACGGAGGAGCTGGTCCGGGCTCGGGTCCAGGAACGGGTTCCGGGGGCTGGGGCCGGTCACCGCGGGATCGACGGCGGCCCGACTGAAGTTTTCGAGCTGCCGACGTCCCGCCTCCCAGTGCACGGACATGAGCGTGAGGATGAAGTCCGACTGGTTGAGTTTGACACCTTCGGAGTTGATTCGGACGAAGATCTCGGCGACCTGCTCCTCGTCGGTGGCGTCGTCCAGCTCGACCACTTGGAATCGGAAGTCACGCAGATCGCGTACGCGGTCGATGCGCTCCTCGAGCTCGTCCTTGTGAGCGTCCGGCATCTCCTCGTCCAGTGTCTTGCCGAGGCGATCGAAGAATTGGCGCACCGTGGTCTTGTAGCCGTTCGACCAGAGCACGGTGATGTCGGGGATGAAATGGGCATCCCGCTCAATGGCCGCGTCGGTCACCTCGAAGGTCTGGTCCTCAGGGCGGAAGCCGATCCGTATCCGGCGCTCCTCGAAGGACTTGGTAAGCACGGGGCGGCCGGTGAGTACGGCGAAGAGGGACGTCAGGCGCTGCTGCCCGTCGACGATCAAGAGCTGGGGCGATCGGGCGGCGGCCTCCATGCCGATCTGCCGGGTGCCGACTTCCGCGCCGGTTTCCCAGAACATCAGCGTGCCGATGGGGTATCCGCGGTACATCGAGTCGAGCAGGTCCCGAGTCTTGGCCGCCGACCAGACGAAAGGGCGCTGAATGTCAGGGAGACCGATCCGTCCGTTCTTGATGTCTTCGACCAGATGGCTCAGCGAGTAGCCGGTGTCGCGGTAGAGAGTGGGTGGCACGGCTGACACTCCTCAAGATATGCCTGCGACGTTCAGGACTGCGACTCGCGTAATACGCTACTTCTCCAGGGCACTCTCCAAGTCATAAATTCAAAGAGTCACGATAGCCCGCTCCTCTCCCAGTCGTCTGACCGATTGGTCAGGGGCGGAGCCTCCCGGTGCTCAGGCCGGTGTGGCTGAGTTCGCTGAGGGCAGCGTGCTGTACGGCGAGCTGACCAGCGGCTTCAGCGAGTTGCTCCAGCGAGCGGAAAGCCCTGCCAAGGCGTTGTTGCTCGTCGAGTCGCAGAATGGGCATCTCCATCCGTAGGAGGTCAAATCTGGAGGCGCTCGTCTGGCCGCGCTTGAGAAGGCGATTGGACGCGCTTCTCAGGATGCCCGCGAGGTAGTTCGAGTCGAAGCAGCGGGGATCTGGGCGAACAAGAAGGAGCCCGCCTTCAAGGGCCACATCGGTCTCCATGACTCTCGCGGTGACGGTCTGCCCTTGGGTGGAGACGACGATGTCCCCCGGTTGGGCGGTGACCATGTGGGATGACGGTGCCATGCGGCCTGTCGGTGCTCGGCGGGCCAGGACATCTTCCGTTGTGAGCATTGGGAGCTTGCCGGGCGGCGTCGAAGTACGAGGAACTTGGGTGACGAGGATGCTTCCTGCCCGGGCCTGCTCCGCGATCGTGGTCCGAGGAAAGGAAGGCTGCACGGGCCGCCAGCCGCCGAGATCGCGAACGAAGGTCTGCAGGTGGGAGAGGGAGTCTGCAAAGGCGTTGAGTGTGGCGTGAAAGTCCTCCACGCGAACGCTGTCATCAATGTGGCAGGCGGGCGTCAGGTCGGCTTCTTCGTCTAGGAGTTCGATCAGCGGGATGCCGGCCTCCGGCTCCTGCAGGCGTGCGAGGACGTCAGCACGAATGTCCGACCATGTTGACTCTGCGTGGTCCATCAGATGTACGTAAGAGGACAGCTGCTCATTTGGGGCAGGTTTGTGCAGGATCCAGAGATGGGGGCTTCCCTGCGTGTGGGGTGCGGCGCTCGATGGCAGGTTGATCACTGCGCGCAGAGCCCCGGCCCGCAACAGTTGGCCACGGATACGGCGTCCCGAGCGGCGATCGGCTGCGGCGGCCGGCATCAGGAGGACGGCTCGACCACCCGGTTTGAGGTGATGGAGGCAATGCTGAACCCAGGTGAGCTCGGGTTCGCCGCGGGGCGGAAGGCCGTACTTCCAGCGGGGGTCATCGGCGAGTTCGTCGTAGTCCCAGATGCGTTCGCCGAACGGGGGGGTGCAGACCACGGCATCGACTTCAAGGTCTTCGAAGCCGTTCTGGCGCAAGGAATCGCCGGCACGGATCACGGCATCGTGGCCGTGGAGGAGAAGGCGGGCGGCGGTCAGGCGGGCTTCGGCCTCGTCGCGTTCCTGGCCGAGCAACCTGGTTGCAGCCCCCGCCGCCGTCCACAGCAGCACGCCTGGCCCGCAGAAGGGGTCGAGAAGGGTTCCACCAGCCGGTGAGGCCAGAGTGATCATCAGGTTGGCAAGCTCCGGGGAGAGGACGCCGGGACGGCGGGTAGCGAGGTACCGCTCGTAGAGATCGTCGAAGGTTTCGGCGGCACCGCGGTAGTCGGCCAGGGCGGAGATGGCGGAGAGGGTGGCGCCGGAGAGCGTCATGGGAGTGGCGTCCGGTAGCGCGGAGACGTTGAAGTCATTCGAGGAAACCTCGTCCGGAACGGAGATCCAGCATTCGGGGGCCTGCTGGCGGGCGAGAAGGAAGGCTCCGATGTGTCCGACGGCGGTGGCGATGCGGAGGTCGTCGGCTTCGGCGCGGAGGCGTTGCCAAGCCCGTTCCTCGCGGGAGATCTCAGTGATCTTCCCTTGGCTGAGCAGCCAGCTCTCGACGTCGGCGAGTGCAAAGAGGGGAGCGCTGGCGGGGCCACCGATCGGGCTTGGGAAGTCATTGAACCTGCGGCGCCAGTTGCTGACAGCGGGCCGACCGACCTTCGCAATCCGGGCTATGTCGCCCAATGCGACGGTGGCGTTGTCTTCCACGGTTCATCCCAAACTCGCGGGGGCAACGGCGGTGATCTGCTCGGGTGTGCTCACCTGCTCTGGCGCGATGCATGTCGGTGTCTCGAGCATCGCCGTTGACGTCGTATGGAACCCCTTCACCACCACCTGCCCGCAGTTGTCGGCGATCCCGTAGTACACCCGGCTCATCCCGCCGAGCGGGAGGTGGCCGTGCAGTGATGCGATCGCCGATCCGCTTAGGAGCGAGCGCTCCAGCGATTCCACTCCCACCTGCCCTCACGTCGAATCCACATCGCGCCCTCGCCCGTTCGAGCCGATTACTGGGCCTCGAAGGCATCCCTGGACACACGGGAACACCCGGTGAACACACATCAGCCAATCCCGGCTGCTGCAGACATCTATCGCAGGATCGTCTGTGAATGCCATTCACATGACCAGATCCGGCCTGTTGACGGGCCTACCGAACAGCACTTGGCCGCGAAACGCATCGCTGACCATGGGACGAGCGAGCCCCTCAGTCCGT
Source organism: Actinomadura sp. NPDC048021 (assembly GCF_040653135.1). Classification (NCBI taxonomy): domain Bacteria; kingdom Bacillati; phylum Actinomycetota; class Actinomycetes; order Streptosporangiales; family Thermomonosporaceae; genus Actinomadura; species Actinomadura sp. NPDC048021. The sequence continues at coordinate 52,304 of NZ_JBEZJQ010000003.1, read as the reverse complement.
TGACATGGCTCACACCTAACTTGCCCTGACCTGCAACATCACGGCCCAGACCAGCTTCGTCGGCTATGCAGTCCGCGCCGCTCCGCCTTCGTTGTCGGCATACAAACCCGCCCGAAGATCCGGGAAAACACGGCCAATCGACCCAGGACGCTCCTTCTCTCTTGGCCGTAAGGTGTCGTCACCCCGGTAGCCACCGCCTCTCATCTGGCCTGGTGACTGCTAGATCGGGCCGGGGGTGTGGTGGGGGAGCCGGGTGAGATATGGACTTCAAACCGTATGAAGCATGGCAGGGGGCGCTCGAGGAAGCCTTCTTCAGCCCGGACTGGGATGGCCATCCAGTGGTCATGTACGTCAGCGAAAGCGAAGCGGCTGCCCTACAAGCCCGGTTCAAGCTCGACACGTCTCTGGTAGACGCCGTCAAGTTGGTCATGCAACCTGGGCGGCCGAAGCCTTACCAGGCCATCGAGCAATACGAGTCGCATGAACGCAACGGCCACGATGCCCCAGCCGTGCTCCCCCTGCTCGCCTGTTCAGTATTGGCCGCTACCCAGATGGCGAATGACGGGCGGCATCGCGCGAGCAACTACCACGATAAGTTCTCCCAGCTCCTCGCTGGACGCGATGGGGTGCTGACCTCCTACAACTATCTGCCCATCGCGCACATGTGGCAGCGCCTCGCCTCCTGGCAGACTCAGTGGGGGGCCTACCGCGGATTGTGCACGATCCCGTCCCCTCGGGACCTCCCCAGCAACCAGAGCCGCATCGGCTATGCCCTTTCACAATCCATCTTGCGCGGTACGGACCGCCAGCTGCTCCCCAAGTTCTTCCACACGGTACGCGAGCGGTACGACTCCGCCTGGCCGCTCCCAGGGGCCAAACTGCTGTCCTGGCTGACGAAGTGGAGGCTCTGGGACAGGTTCTCGCCCGGGTTTCGTCGAGCGGCCATGGACCCGGAGCTGTCTCTCCTCGTGGCGCGCCTTCTGGGCAATCTCGCCAACGTATGGGACGGCTCGCCAGTCTTCGTCTCGCCGGGAACGCCTCGAGCGGAACTGCTGGTGCGTTTCGAGAGCCGCAGGCTGGGTTGGCTGGCGCGTTTGCCCCGCAGGGGCGCGGAGGAGTACTCGCTGCCCAACGGGGTGATGCTCCGCAAACTTGGAGACACCGAATACTACAGCGTCGACGGCCTACAGTTGCCCGATGCCCATTCACTGCGGCGGGGAATTCAGCTAGTCGGTGAGGGGATCGCGGTAAGCCGCCCTCCCTCTTCGCTGGTCGTATTGTGTCGCAACGACACACTGGATACCCGCACGAGCGTCGACCGGTTCGTTCCCGGCGAGGAACACATGATTCTCGCTGGCCCAGAGGCGGAGCGGGATTTGAAAGCCGTACTTCAGCGCGCCGCTTCCATCGGAAAAGCCCGCGAGCCGGGGCAACTTCCATGGGTTCCGGAGGGCTGGTCACTACGGCTGCGCGTCGTCTTCAACAACGCCGTCACCTTGAGGCAGGCGATCCGAGATGTCCAAGGCGCCATGCTCGCGACTCAGCCTGCACCAAGGTACAAGCCTTACTTGGAGGGAGGGCTCTCTCTCGCTCCTCGCTTCAATAGACGTTTCTACCTGACGGGCGGCGAACCAGATCTCGTTCTACCGGACGGTCCGACGAGCACAGTCCTCCTCGACGGACACGAGCCTGAACCTCCCTTTCCGCAACCGGGCGAACCAATCCGCCTTTGGACGCGGCAGCTCGATCCGGGCAGACACACCATCGAGATCGAGGGCAACGAGGTCACGTTCACGACCGCCGAAGGTGCTCCGGATCCAGCTGAGCCAGAAAACATCGTGGGCTTCCCTTGTAGCGAAAAACGGGCGGATGCCTTCGCTGCTACGAACCACCCGACCAAAGATCTGATACGTGGTGCTCATGTCCCGGTGGCAGGCAAGGGCACGGCACCGCGCGTCATCCTCTGCCGCCGAGGCGCAGAGGAAACCCGTTTTGTTTCTAACGACGGGCGCGCCTGGACGGTGACCGAGCCTGGGATACCCGCATGGTGGTCCCGGTTGAACGATCGCCCTTCTGACTACTACTTCGAAGTTCAACTTCACGGGCCTGGCGGCTGGATCCTGCAGCAACGCCGAGGAGCCTGGCACGTAGAGCCGGCATACCCCGTCGAACCGGAATTCCGGCCGGGGCCACAGCACGGCCCCTGGGCTGCTGCGGTGCTGGAAGCGGCCGAAGGCGGCCGTGGACCACTGTGGGAGTCGTTCCTTCACCTCGCAGAGGAGGTCAGGAAGTGAGCAGCATCGGCGATCTGCTTCTGCGCTGGGCCAGCGAGCTGGGCGGTGGCAAGATCGCACACCTGCGAGAAGGAATCCTGCGTACCGCCCGCAGCCGCGGCCTGGACGTGCATGACGGTGCGGATGGACGGTGGCTGCGCGACGTCTCGGCACTCGGCCACCTGGATGTGGACTGGCGGAGTGGCATCTGGTCGATCGCACCCCCCGTACTGACTCGGTTGCCCGCCTCTGACGGGATGGCGCTGATTACCGGCCGCCGTACGGTGGCCGACGAGCGCACTGTTGAGGCCGCGGAGCAGGAGTGGGCGGTCATCCATAGGGTGCGGAACGAAGTGGCGCCGGGCGACTTGCCCGTTCCCGACTCTCTTCTCGTGCACTACGGCGACTCCGAGGAACTACCGGAGAACGCCACCCGCATGCGTTTCTCCTTCACCCCGTGTGCTGCCGTGCAAATTGTCGCCATGCTGCCGGACATCATGCCCGGCGGGGACGCTGCACCGCCCGCACCTGGCAACATCCACACTGTTGAGCGCTACGACCTGTCGGAACGCGCCTACCTGCCCGCCGACTCCTACGACAAAGACGGGCTGTATCGGTGGCGCAGCTCTGACTGGTCGAGGCTGGTGCAGATCCGACGTGGTACGCGGTTCCAGACCACCGAGCACGAGTTCGGTGTCTATCTCGAGCTTGCCCGGTCGAAGAAGAGCGTCATGCGGTGGCGGCCCGAAGCCGTTGCAGGACGAGAGCAGGTCGGAGCTCTTTCCGTGGACTGGGGTGCGCCGCTGCCGCCGATCCATTCACGTGCCGCAGTGCTATGCACAGGGCTACAGCCGTGCTTCAACGAGCTGGCCGAAACCGTGCGCTATGACAACGTGCCCAGAGCCGCTGCTGAGCGGCTTGCTCGCTCCCTCCAGCAAGATCTTGCAATTCTCCGGCCGCGTGCGTCCACCGGGAGCGCGAAGTAATGGCAGACGGTTCAAAGCAAGCGTCCGGCGACATCGCCCACGTCTTCGAGTCGCTCAGGGACACCCTGATGCGCTACTACGACACACCTTTCGGTGTGGACGACCCCTCGGTGACGACCGAACGGCGAGCGCTGTTGGACGTCGACGGCGGCACCTGGCGAGAACCTCTGTTGGAACTGCGGCCGCAGTACGTCACCAGCGACATGCCACTCGCGGAGTCGTTCAGGCTCGCCGGCGCGCATCCACAGGCGGCGGAGTTCGCACGATTCGTCATGCCGGACGGGGTCGAGCGCCTCTACAAGCACCAGCACGAGGCCCTCGTCACTGCCTGCAGCGAGGGCCGTGACTTCGTCGTGACGGCGGGAACCGGCTCCGGCAAGACCGAGGCGTTCTTGTTGCCCGTCATCGCCGACTTGGTCGCCGAGTCGGCGACTTGGGGTGGACAGGGCGCGATTCAGCCCGCTTGGTGGCGACAGGGAGACGAGTATGTTCCGAGCCGCTCTGAAGAGCGCGGACACCCCGCCGCTGTACGGGCCTTGATCCTCTACCCGACCAATGCGCTGGCTGACGACCAGCTCGTCCGGCTGCGTCGTGCACTCGACGGCGACCAGACTCACGAGTGGCTGGATCGCCACAGGTCGGGACATCGGTTCTACTTCGGCCGCTATACCAGCGCCACCCCGGTATCGGGTGATCCCGACGTGTATCCGGCACGCAAGCGCTTGCGCTCGTACATCGAGCAGCTCGAAGCCCGCCGTCACCGCGCCGAGCAGGACACCAGGAAGGTGCTCGACTTCATCCCCCGGGTCGGCGGCGCGGAGATGCACGCCCGCTGGGACATGCAGGTTTCCGCACCCGACGTTCTCATCACCAACTATTCCATGCTGAACGTCATGCTGCTGCGGCCGCAAGAATCCTCGATATTCGACGCCACACGCCGCTGGCTGCACAGCACTCCTGATGCACGCTTCACCCTCGTCATGGACGAGCTGCACATGTACCGGGGCACAGCCGGTACCGAGGTCGCCTACCTGCTGCGGAACCTCCGCCACCGGCTGGGTTTGGATGAAGCACCGGAGAAGTTCCGGGTCCTGGCCGCATCCGCCTCGCTGGAGGCTGGTCGCGACGACGATTTCCTGAAGTCCTTTTTCGCCCTCCCTAGGGGGAGGCATAAAGTCATCCCGGGAGCGATGGTGCTCCCCCATGACGGTCCGACCGACATCACCTCGCACGCAGACGAGCTGGCTGCGTCCGTCGACCGCGAGCTGCCCATGCCAGACGCCGATGCTCTGCTGCATCGCTCACGTGCAGGTACGGCACTGCAACGGGCACTGGCTCCCGCGGGTCAACCGCGGGCGGTTTCGCTGTCCGAGGTCGCCGCCAGCCTGTTCCCGGGTGTGGATGGCGTGGAGGCGCGGAAGAAGGCACTACACGGCCTACTACGGGCCTTGCAGAACGCTCCAGATTACGGGCACCCCAAGCTCCGGGCGCACCTGTTCTTCCGCAACGTCCCGGGAGTCTGGGCGTGCTCTGACCCGCATTGCCCCGATGTCCCGGTGGAGAAGGACCCTAGGCGGCGCATCGGACGGCTCTTCCGCGAGCCCACCTCGCGCTGCACCTGTGGAGCCCGCGTGCTGGAGCTGCTGTGCTGCCAGAACTGCGGCGACCTCATGCTCGGTGGATACACAAAGCCGTCCCAGCTGGGCAAGGAGTCTTTCCGGGGCTTCTTGCACACCGACTTCCCGGAGTTCGACCTGCTCCCCGATGAAGCAACGGGTGTGCCGAACGGCGGGAACTACGTTGTCTACTGGCCTCGGACTGACCAGCCGGCACTCGAGGGCTTGGAATGGAGCAAATCCGAGATCAGCAAGGGCCCCAAGGTGACCTTCAAGTTCCAGCCGAGCAGCTACCAGCCGGGAACTGGGCGGCTTGCCAACAACAAAGTTGACTACACAGGGTGGTCATACCACCTCATCCCCGAAAGGGATAAGGACGGGAAACCTGCCCTGGATACGCGGCAGCTGCGTCCCTTCCCCACCCGCTGCCCTGCCTGCGGAGACGTGCGGGAGCTCGACAGAGACCCGGAGGGCAGGCCGCGCGAGCTGGAGGAGCGGTTGCTCGCCGCCCCGGTCCGCCGGATGCGCACCGGCTTCGACAAGCTCAATCAGGTCCTAATCAGCGAAGTGCTGGGGCACCAACCTAAGGACGAACGCAAAGTCATCGCCTTCTCCGACAGCCGGGACGCCGCCGCCGAACTGGCGTGCGGCCTGGCACTGCGCCACTATCAGGATCTGTTGCGCCTATTGGCGGCGCGGGCGGTGACTGAGCAAGGGAACCCCTACGCCGATCTTCAGCTGGTCAAGCGGTACTACGAGGACCGCAATAGTGTTGATCGGGACGCGGTCAAGGTCGCTATGGGCCGCCTGGATTCCCGTCGCCCGCGGGAGTTCGCGGCGCTGCAGCGGATCTTGAGTGATGACCTCATGGCCGAGCCGGACAAGCAGCCCGATCTGGAAGCTCTACTCGGTCGCCTGCCGTCACTCAATGACCTTCGGGCGGACTTGCGGGGGTTGCTCCTGGAACATGGCACCCACCCCGGCGGGCCGGCAGCATCCCTTCAGGAGTACAAGGATCTACGCTGGACCACATTGTTCGACTGGTCGGGGGAGCGGCAGCTCAGAGCAGGGCTCACGCCGGAGCAGGATGATTTCCTGACGCGGATCGACGACAACCTCGAACGCGAGTTCCTGCTATCCCTGTTCTCCGGCGCGGGGAGGGACTTTGAATCGCTGGGCCTGGGCTGGCTGAGCTCCAATGACGACCGGCAAGCCCTCGACGTCCCACGCAGTTCGAACCTGGCGCTCGCCCGCGGGAGTCTACGGATTCTTGCCCAGATGCGCCGCTTCAAAGGGATGCGCCCGGGAGCGGAAAGGCCGCCCGCGCCGTTGCGGCGCTACTGGCAACGGGTTGCTCAGGATTCCGGCGCCGACCTACAGGAGATCCAGCACCAGGTCCTCGGCACGTGGGGCGCGGCGGTCGTCCAGTACGTCATTGACCCTGCTGAGGTTGCGTTGCGGCCAGGTGACGGACGAGCCTGGACGTGCCCTACCTGCCACCGCTCCCACTTGCATCCTGGGACCGGGGTGTGTACCAAGTGCCGGACCGTCCTACCCACCGAACCGGACCAGTTCACCAGCAACCTCAACGACGACTACTACGCGTGGAAGGCCAGGAACCACACTGGCGACTTCCCACTGCGCACGGCCGAGCTGACCGGGCAGACAGACCGCTTGGACGCACAGGCTCGGCAAGCCCGGTTCCAGGGGGTTTTCCTCGACGAGACAGACGAGCCGAAGGCTGACGGCATCGAGGTGCTGTCCGTGACCACCACCATGGAGGCCGGTGTCGACGTTGGCGCCCTGAATGCGGTGCTGATGGCCAACATGCCGCCGACCCGCTTCAACTACCAGCAGCGTGTCGGTCGCGCCGGCCGTCGCGGCAGCCCCTCGGCCATCGCCCTGACTGTCTGCCGAGGGGACAGTCACGACCAGCACTATTTCAAGCACACCGAAGAGATCACCAACGCCCCCACACCCGCGCCGTATCTTGCGCTGGGCATGCCGTCGATCTTCAGGCGAGTGCTGCTCAGCGAAGTGTTGCGCCAGGCCTTCGCCGCCGTCGAATCGGCGGCGGGCCCGACCCGGGAAGCGAACCTGACCCGCAACATCCATGGCCAGTTCGGGCTTGCCGCGGACTGGCCTCTCCACAAGGAGGCCGTCCTCGGCTGGGTCGACCGGAACCACGAAGCGATATGGGCAACTGGCCGCGCGTTGCAGGCAGCTACACCGGAGCCAGTGGCCTCCATCGATCCGATCGCCTGTGTCAAGGAACTGCTTGACGAGGTGGACGATATCGCAACCGCCATCGGCCACGCTGAGCTCAGCCAGCGTCTCGCTGAGGCTGGCTTGCTCCCCATGTTCGGGTTCCCAACTCGAGTCCGCCTGCTCTTCACCAGGCCTCCGGGCCCCAGCTTCTCCTGGCCTCCGCCCGGGGCCATCTCGCGCGATCTGGGCGTCGCCCTCAGCAAATTCGCGCCGGGGGCGGAGATCCCTTGGGACGGTCGGCTGTACCGCTCGATGGGTGTCGTCTCGTTCGCTCCTGGGAGGAAGCAGCCGAAAGCCGTCGAGCCCTTCGGGCCGGAGCGCCTGCTAACCATGTGCCGGGTGTGCGCGCATATCAGCCCCACTGCTACCGACGCGGAACATAAGTCCTGCCCTGCTTGCGGCGCGAATGGAGGCAACTACTCCACTTTCCCGGTTCGAGAGCCGGCCGGCTTCCGCGGTGGGGAACCGCGTGACTACGACGGGATGCGGGAGTGGGGGAAGAACGCGGCCAGCTCACGCACCGCGACGGACCTTGAGAAGGACGCTCCTCGGGTAAGGCGCACTGCCGACGACTGGCTCATTGCCCACAGCGGGACAGGTGACCGCCATACGATCAACAGCAACAACGGGCGGCTGTTCCGGTTCAAGCGCTCTGACTCCGCGTGGAAGGGCTACTTCACCATCGACAGTGCGCGGGCCTCCTATGACCTGGAGACAGCTCTGGGGGCCACCGAGCACACCGACATGCTCTTCATAGGGGCGCGCGGCCGGCTCGACACAGATCGGGGCCTTCGATTCGATATCTCGCGGACCGCGCAGCCGGACGGCTTTTCCGACGCCTACCACGGGCGGCGCGCCGCTTGGTACTCACTCGCCGCCTTGCTCCGGCGGGCGGCGGCTCCCCTGCTGGACGTGCAACCAGAGGAACTGCTGGCGGGCATCCATGGTTCGGCGTCAGCAGCCTCTCCTGTCATGGCCTACCTCTGTGACTCCTTGGAGAACGGAGCCGGCTTCAGCACCTACTTGGGGTCCCCAGGCCGCATCGACGAGTTCTTGGATGCAGTCGCCGGCTATTGCGATGCCCTAGGTCAAGAGCATGCAGTCACTTGCAGCAGTTCCTGCTACCAGTGCCTGCGCGACTACTCCAACACACGGCTTCATCCCCTGCTGGACTGGCGGTTGGCGCGCGACCTCCTGAGCGTCTTGCGCGGCGCTTCCCTTCAAGTCGACAGTGATCGCCATGGCATCCTTCTGAACCGCTGGGCGGAAGACCGATCCGAGCTCGACGCCCGCGTGCACAGCTCTCCGCTCGGAAAACTTGCCCTCGTCGAGACGGAGATCTCCGTCGAGCCCTTGGCCGTCATCGTCAAACACCCGCTGGAAGCCGCGCTCCCAGGCTGTGTGACTCCGCGATTGCAGGAGTGGGCCCACTACATCGAGCAGAATGACCTCGCCACCCGGGTGGCCTTTGTGGACGCCTACTGCTTGGACCGCACGCCGGCCGTGGTCACCAGCGACCTGACCCTCTTCGAGGAGGAGTCGTGACCACAGGACCGCTGTCCTCGCATGCCGACTCCGGCAAAGACGCGGGTCCAGTGGGGCCTGGCCGGGAGGAAATGCTGCGACGCGAACGGCAGCGACGTCTGGCACTGATCGAACAACGAAAGCGTCGACAGCGGACGGACGCCCGCGCTGCCGACGTCCGAACGTCGCAATCCGAAGTCGCGACACCCCGGCCTGGGGGGCCTGAGCAGCCAACCGCGCCAGTGCCTCCGGAACCACCATCCGGATTCATCTCGCACCAACAGTGGCAGGCATCCCTCGATGCAGCCCGTGCGGTCGCGGAGGCCGCGCGCCTTGTACTCAACCGCGAGACTCGACCGGGCCCAGCCATCCAAGCGATGACCTCAGCGGAGTTGGCAGCCACAGTCGTCCGTGACGCGCTCGCGCTTCCGCCTATCGAAGCCATCTCGCTGCTGCTGCAAAGCCACCGGGCCGGGCTTGCTGTACTGCCGGAGTACCAGGCCGCCCGTGCCGAGGCGCTGCTAGACCGGGCGCCCGGCAGGCTCCCGGTGGAGGACCCCGCAACCACATCTTCCGAGGCAGATGCCGCATGGCAGCTCTACAGCGACTCCGAACGCATCTGGCATGTCCGACTGGATGTCGAGCAGCAGCGCCGGCTGCTCGAGAACCTGCCTCTGTCTGTGGTGGACGACCTCATTGACGCGAAACGGGTGAGCACGCAAGCCGTTCCGGAGGACGGGGATCGACGTTCGTATCTGTTGGCCCGGCTCGCTCCAGCGCAGCTGAACAGGGAGGAGTTGGTAGAACTCGACTGGCAGGAAGAGCTGATTCGCCAAGACTTCACGATACGGCTGGCCAGCGGCGATCTGGCAGTGTTGAACGACATCGACGCTCTGACGGGTGCCCAGCACCGACTTGCTACCGCGCTACGAAAAGTTCGCACCGATGGTGAGATTACCCCGGAGCTGATACGACAGAGGTGGCTATGGCCTGCGCTGGAGCGGCTAGCACCCGATGCCACGCTCAGCGTCCCTCAACATAAGCCATACGCCCGATGGCTCCTGCTGCGCCGAACGATCCGGATCGTTCGGAAAGCTCACGAAGCGCGGCTACGCGGTGACGAGCAAAACTACCATGTGATGCTTCAGAACGCATGGAGAACCGCCAAGTCTCTACAGGGCATCCGCGCCGACGTGGGCTGGGAAGCGCGGAATATCCTTGCCTATCTCATCGTGCTTCGCGCGGGACGTACCCCAAACTATGATGAGGCTCTGAACGTCCTCGACCCTCCGCCAGAACTGGTTCTGAGCGAGGACAAGCTTCCACAGGAAGCACGACTTCACCTCAGAGCAAACCGGCAGGTGCTGCACGCGATTAAGGACCAACACAAAAACGCATACGTGATCAACCCCTACATACTTCTCGGCGTGCCGGATGGTTTCCCGAACTGGAAGAAACGATGGCGCGATCTGCGCGTTTCACTTGACGCTGACGGCGAAGCACATATCAACGAAGCCAAGGATGCCATACAGGCGTGGGAGCGCGGGCGATCGAGCCTCCCCCCGTATGCCCTTCCACTCTTGCCCAATAAATGGGCGAATCCATCAGTCCGAAATAATAGCCCAAGCCATCATGTCACACCCATGCCCCGAAGGACGCCGCCATCCACCGAGGACGAACGAGAGCTCACTCGCGAAGGCGCAGCGCAGGGCATCGCACTAGCCGCCAGGAGCACCATTGGGTCGCACAGGCCTACGATCAGCGAAAACTACTTCCTAGAGGGCGACGAGCAATGAGTAGGAAACGCAAGGAGCCCACTGAATCCCCCAAGAAGGAAGCTCCATCTAGGCATTCCAATAAAGACAAAGGACATCCTCGAAATCACAAGAAAAGACGAATCGCCAAGGAAGCGGCGAAGGGTCCCTCCAAGAAAGCTGTGCGCGATCGGAAGTCGTCTCCAGGTAGAAGCGGGAGGCGCCTCGAAGAAAACTCAGACAGCCTCCGCACGGAGATCGTGGTCAGGATCGGCCATGGTCACCCAGAAGTCGAACCGGGGACGTACGATGCCGCTGCGCTCCTAGAGTCTGTGCTCGCCGCCGTACAGCCTAGAGTCGACGAAGGGCTGGAGGCTCTGTCCGAGGCGACCGTTCAGAAGGCGGGCAATACTGAGACAGCCGAGCTGGTGCAGGCAGTACGGGCAGCTGGACGCCAGATCGCCGAAGCGCTCCGAGCCGGAGTCATCGAGGGCATGCGTGTGCGAGAGCGGCATCTGGCTCAGCTTGCAGTCATCGACCGTGCCGCCGCCCAGGCCCGCAACCTGTCCGCCCTGCAGGCACGCATCTCCGCTGAGGTTGAGCACGCCGGACTACGTCGCGTCTCTGACCTTGTCGACCTCTCGCCTTTCAACCTGGCAGCAGAGTCCAGCGTGCGCCCTCCCCAGGCAGGAGAGCAGACGAAGTATGAGCTGGTCACTCCTGCTTACATCGAAGCCGACTCAGGCCGTGTAGTGGAACACGGGTGGATCAAGGTTGCCGAGGCACCTCGATTGCCTGGCGGGAAGGCACACGGCCGGGTTTCGCGAGAACATCGCCGAAGGCGTCGGGAAGAAGAAGCCGAAGATACAACCACGCCCTCGGAGGTGGAGGAACTCAGCATTTCTCCGGTTCCACCTTCAGGCGTTAGTGATGAACGGCCATCTCCCAAGCGAAGTCAACCTCCGCAGGTCGAGAGGGCTCCCCGCGAGCTTGAAAAAAGTGACGAGTCTGGCCAAGACCGAGAACCTTCTCAACGAAGGGTCACGTCGGACAGACCGAAACACCAGTCCCCGGAGAATTCTAGGGTCACACCGGAGTCCGTTTCTGTTGGAGCAGTCGAGACCGATCACACGGAACCTGACCGAGACGGGACGACGGTCCAACCACCGCCTGCGAGCGTGCCTTGCGATCCCGACTCAAGCCCGGATCCTCGAGGTCGCAGTGAGAGGAAACCGCGCCGACCGACCGCTCAGGGAACTGTGCCTATCACTCGTGCCCTCTCTATGAGAATCACCCCCGCCAAAACCACACAAACCGACGACCAGCCTCCCCGGAGCGGGCATTGACCTACGGAATCGACTTCGGCACCAGCAACTCGGTCGTCGCGCGGTACGACGGTGTGAACACCGAAGTGCTGCCTGTAGGCAGCGAAAGCGTGCCGGCTCAGTGGTACCAGCCCGAGTTCGAGGCGTTGTTCCCCTCCGTCCTCTCTGTCCGAGATCTACAGCGCACGCTCTGTTTCGGCTGGACGGCCAAGACGACACAAGGCGAACCCGTGGACGCTGTCAAGCGCCTGCTCGGCACGCGTGCCGCGACCGGCACCGACCCAGATGACTCAGGAACACCGCACCTGGGTGAGGAGAACGTGTGGATCGCCGATCAGCCCTTTCGCAGCACGGCTGTAGCGGCCTCCTTGTTCGCCCAGATGAAGGCGGCTGGCGAACGCAACCTCCTGGACCTGTCCGAAGCGGTGGTCACAGTCCCTGCACACGCGACCGGGGGCGCCCGGTACCGGACCCGGGCCGCAGCAAGGCTGGCAGGCATCAAGGTCAAGGCCCTGCTGAACGAACCGACTGCAGCAGCCATCTCCTACGTCAATGACGTCGATATCCCCGGCAACTTGCTTGTATTCGACTGGGGCGGCGGCACCATCGATGTCACCATCCTCGAATACGACGGCAAGTACTTCGAGGAGCAGACCTCCCGCGGCATCGCCGCTCTTGGTGGCCTAGAGTTTGATGAAACCCTGGCCCGCATCGTCCTGACGAAGCTCGGCCAGATGCCGGAGCGCCTGACAAGGCAGGAACGTCAGCGCTGGCGCCGTAACGTCGAACTCACGAAGATCGCCTTGTCCCGCCGGGATGTCGATCAGATCCCCTTCGACATCCCGGAACTAGGCACCACGGTAAGCATCGCCCGTGACGAGTACCTGACCGCGGCCACCCCGCTCATCCAACGCGCTATGGAGCCTCTCCAACAAGCTTTGGATGACTTGGGCTACGGACCTGACGACATCGACTCCGTCTTGATGATCGGAGGCACCTCGCAAATCCCTGAAGCCCGCGACGCCGTCGGCAACATACTTGGGTCAGACCGCATCGTCGATCCAGAGCTGTGCCACCCGATGACGGCTGTGGCCCGAGGTGCGGCCATCTACTCAGCGGCCTTGAACGACCCTGGTCTACACAAGCAGTTCACCCTGGTCACCAGCCATGCACTTGGGACCGCCTTCGCCGCTGGGCCCCGCAAGGGTTTCAGATCGATCATCAAGCGCAACAGCACGTTGGTCGCGCATGGCGAAGAGCGCTTCACACCGGCGAGGCATGGTGCTTCATCGCTCAACGTAGAGATTGTCGAAGGGGAGGAAGGTTACCCTGCGGACAGCGACCGCGCCTTTCCGCTCTCTCGACTTACCGTCAAACTTCCTCAACCCGAGCGCGTACCTGAAGACAACGCGATCCTGGTCTATTTCCGCTATGACATCAGCGGTATCCTCCAGGTCAGAGTCACCCATCAGCGAACTGGCCAAGTCCTGATGGAAAAGGAGATTGACTCCTTCGGTGAGGACGGAACACCCCTACAGCAGGGACTAGACCGCGAGCTAGACCGCCTCCTGCACCATGTCACGGCACCGTTCTCACGTTCCTCGCAAGCAGAGCCAGACCTGCATTCTGCAAATATCGTAGCCATCGAATCTCTCCGGACTAAAGCAACAGAACCTAGTCCGCAAGCCACCGCTGGGGAGATCGACGAGGCGCTTACAGTAAATGGGATACCGCAGACGAGACTGTGAAGCCTCATGTTCATTTGCCACTCATCCAGATGCCAGATGCAGCAGTCCGGCCATTCCTTGAATGTCCGACGCTTTATTAGTGTTTGACTTCTAACATCGGAATAGAAGTCCTGCGGAGCAGGTTGACGAAACCTTAGAATTCAGGGCGACGATCGCCCTCCACCACGCCATCAAAGCAGCTTTACACAGGCTTCCATGTCATCAAGAAAGGACGGATCGTAAAGGTCGTCGACATGGTCACTGTTCCAGAGTCCGGAAGTTGCTACCTTCTCGTTTTTTGCACGCAATCCCAACCAGCCGAGAGCAGTTCGGTCAATGCCGCCGGTTCGCCGAGAGAGGAGGGCAATCGAGTTGGCCCGTATAAATTTACGTCGTTCACGATTGGGCACTTCCAACCAGAGTAGCGGCATCGTGGCGATGTGGTCGCTTACCGCCTTCTCAAGGGAGTACTCGGCTACTCGCTGCAGAGGACTCACCTTCTTTTGCCCCCAGGACTCAGCTACCTCGGCCGGCCAGTGACCGGTCTGCAGCAGCGCGCTGCCCACGTGCTGGCGAAAGATCGAGCCACGATGATTACCCACCCCAGCTCTCGCCCCGTTTACCGGTCCTCGATGTTGGGCGAGCCTGGTCCAGAAGGTCGCCTGCGAGGTGGCTCTCAAGGCATGGCTCCCTACGCGCACAACCCGGAGCCGATCTCCTCCGGCTCGGACCTGGCCATTTTCGAGGAAGAACTCGACGCCATAATGCGGCCACCCGGTGTCCTGGGTGCAATCCCGTAGCAGTCGTGCTCCGCCCAGCCGCTTGGCCAGCTCATCGAGCAATCCGTAGAATCGATCGGTGTCGGCTCGGCGATTGTCTCGCAAGGCGCTCAACCCAAGGTCTCCACGGTCGTACCTTCCGGGTACATCTCGGCAGGTTGTCCTCGCCAGAAGCAGGCAAAAGCCTGTCCTAGTCGACGCGGCACCTTACCCGAGGCTCCCATGCCCGCGTTCCTGATGGTGACGAGGAACCCCCCGAGCCCCGCATCTGTCCACTTGGCGCGCCGTATGAGCTTCGCATAGTCCGAGCTACTCGCCGCAAAAGCGACGACCGACGAGACGCCCCTACGTCCAGCCTCGCGAATCAGTAGATCTTCGAGCAACCCGCCAGGCCAGTCCGTCAAGCGAAGGATCTTGTTGTAGTCACCGATCGGTTCCTCGGGATGCACCACCCCGTATCCACCGCTGAGAATGAGCAGAGGCGTGTCACGAGCTACCGCGTCGCGCAGCTCGTTTCCAGCAGTGGTGTAGAAACCACCGGTGTACCGAAGCCAGGCAGGCAGCAACTGTCGTTCGTCTGCTTTCGCTGTCTCAAGATTGGACTGCCGTGCTGTCAGCAGATCGGGGGGCCATGGGCTTTGCTTCCGAGAGCTCGGCTCGCCACCGGATTGTTTCCCCTTCGAGCAAGGAATCACCAGAAGAGTCTCGGCAGCATCGAGCTTTTGTAAGATCATTAGCCAGCCATCCGTCGACGCGGTGTTCCTTGCAGGGTAGCAATACCGATCAGGGCTGGACACCCTGGGCGAAAGGTCAGGTACCGTCCGGGCCGGATCTCGTCGGCGGCATAACGGGCTGCTCGCCCAACGCGAGATGAGACGATTCCGGTGGCCCGTGCGCGACCACGACCTGAACAAGATGCAGGTCATCTCGGTCACCAGGTATCAGGTGTGGTCGCGCCGGGTGAAGCAGGGCGCCAGCGTCGACGGCAGGCGGCCGACGGATAGAGCATGCTTCGCTTACCCCATGAGCTTCACGGGCTCTGGCTGCTGGAGACGAGCCGTTGGAGGTCGGCGGTCACTACGCGATACGTGCTGCCTATACGAATGACCTTGCAAGGGAAGCGATTCTCGCGGGCGAGCTCGTAGGCGCGAGTTCGGCCGAGGCCGAGGGCGCGGGCGGCCGTCTCGATGGTGGTGGTAGTGGGGAGGGCCGCCAACTCCTCATGAGTCATCGGTTTCATGGTCACGCCTCCTGAGTGTTCGCGCGGCGATTGTCGAGGGGGGCGTCTTGCCCGCTGACCGCAGGCGGTACGAGGAGTCTCGGGTCGGTGATCGGTCTCGGGAAGTCGTTGGCCGCCGCTCTTACGCCAGCGTCGGCCTCGTACGTCTTGTCGCCGATGGCCGGGGACGCTGCGCCTCGACGGGTAGGCCGGGAGTGGACGGCATTGATGGTGGATTGCGCGTCGCTGAGGGCCGAGCAGAGAGCTTGAAGGTGGGATCTTGCTTCGGCCAGGGCTCGGCCGTGGCGGCTCAGAACGCCAGCCAGGTCCTCACCGCGGTCGTGACCGAGACGGTCGGCTTGAAGTTCTTGGAGGAAGAAGCGGTTGATCTGCTCGAGGAGCTGGTCAAGGCCGTAGACGGCCGCGCTGAGGTTGCCGAGGATGGTGTACGCAGTGGCGGGAAGCGTGAGGCTCGGAGGGCCGACGGAGGCGTGGTTGAGCTGGCGGACGTGTTCGTACAGATTGGCCGCGAGACGCGTGGTGTCTTCGTCGTTACGAGCGGCCGGGGGAGCCTTCGTTTCGTCGGTCATGTGGGTCACTCCTTGTGGCCTTGGGGCACGTGCCGAGGCTGTGGTCCGTCATGGCTTCGCCTTCCTTGTGTGGTGGGGTGAGGGTGCGCAGGCTCGTCGTCGCGAACGCCGCACTGGCGCACATCTGCGTATCGTTACGCTTGTTTACGCTCCGTTAGTATGCGGTGGCGTTGGTCCTTACGCCACGACCGCTATCGGTGTGGCGCCAACTTCTCTGGTCACTACTGCGATGGGCGGCGAGGGGTGGTGCGCCCCGGCGGTGTAGGCGCAGGCCTGGTAGATCTGTGGGGACGGTCTGCCTCCAGGTTGGGGAAGGGCAGAGGGAAGCCGGCGGCAGCGAGTCGCGCAGCGTTGTGCTCGGGTGTGTCAATCGTCGGCCCCCGGAGCAACGGCGGGGTTGTTTGCCGCGCAGTCGGTTGGCGGAGTCCGGCGAGTTCGGCAGCAGCCTTGCGGGCTGCAGCCGCTTGGGCGAAGCGTTGCTGCGATTGCCGGTGCTCCGCGATCGCTTCGATGAGGGCAGCGAGCTGCACGATCAGGTAGGAGAGGACGCCGGCGAGGCTCGGGCGACGACTGTGTGACCCTCCGATCTGGGACAGCGCCAGAGCCCGCGCAACCGTACGGAGGTTCGTGCCATAGGGCGTGGCGGAGGACTGGCGCCCGTAGGGTTCGCGAGCTGCTCGGTCATAGAAGTCGGCCGCGCGGGCGAGTTCCCGGTTGCCGGTGATGGCCGCGGTTACGTGGAGGACGTCGGAGGCCGCGGCGGCTAGGTCGGCGCGGACGGCAGGGTCATGGATGTGGCGCATCTGCCAGGTGGCTGTCGCGGTAGCTCTTGCGGCCTGCTGGTAGGCAGCATCTCGCTCCTGACGAGTCAGCTTCACTTGGCCCAAAGAGCGCGGGTCGAAGTGCCTGCCTTCCTCAGGAGCCGACCAACGACAGCGGAGTTTGGGAAGGGTGAGGTCGGCGGCGAGCTTGCCACCGGAGAACCAGACCGGTTGACCATCTTGGTTGGTGTGACCGGGAAGCGCGACCGCGTAGCCCGTGATCTCTCCGGGAGTGCGGACGCTCTCACGGACCTTGACCAGCACTCCAGCCTGCTCAAGGGCAACAAAGAAGTCGTCCTCGGTCTCAGCTCCGGCAGCTGCGGTGGCAACGCGCCGGCGGAGGGTACTGCGGGGCGGTTCCGACCAGTTCTTTCGGTGAGCGAATTCCGTCTCGGCTCGGGTTGGTCGAGGCGCTGCTGTGCGGTCGGCGGGTGCGGTTGGGGTCAGGCCGTAGCGGTCTTCGACGATATGGCAGGCATGGGCGACCTTGAAGTAGTCGCGACGTAGGTTCGGGTTGCGTCCATCCTCGCGGGCCAGGACGGCAACGAGATGGATGTGGTCGTCGGCATGGCGGACCGCGATCCAGCGGCATGCTCTGTCATCACCTCGCGACGCCAACCCGGTCTGGTGCATGACCTCCTCAGCAATGTCGGCCCAGTCTTCATCCGACAGGCGTCGGTCCGCGGGCGCTGCCCTGATCGAGCACTGCCAGATCGGCAAGGCAAGCGGTGTATGACGAAGGGTGTCGAGCGGAGAGGTCAGGACTCCGACTAGATGCCGGTAGTCGCGGTCGCCTCTGCCGTCCGTTCCGGGCTCCAGAGCTATGGGCAGGCGGAACCCTGCAACAAGGTGGGGATCGACGTGCTCGTTACGTTTCCCTGGTCCGTAGAGGTACGACAGCAATCGGGCGAGGCTTTGGCCGCGTGTCACTTTACCGATCAACGCAGCAGCCGACCTATCTCAACAGACGAGGCGTCCACCCTCCGAAGGACCTTCTCCAGATACGCTAACGAAGCGGAAAGTTCCTGAGGCGCCTGTCCCGTTGCGTTCGCTATTCGGGCCATCTGGTTGATGTTCACACCGATACGGTTCAGCTGTCGCGCGATGCTGCGCAGTTCCTCACAGAGCGCCAGAGTCGGTTGCTGTCCGGACCCGTGCTGACGAATGGCTGCCTGTACGGTGTGGACGATAAATGTTCCGTAGGCGGCGCCCGCTCGATGGGCCGCCTCACAGATTTCCTTGTACTCCTCATCGCTGACTCGGAATCTCATCTCCCGATCTCGCCGGCGTCCCCCGCCGAGCTGCGAACGTCGTTGCAGCTTGCCCTGCTTGCTGACCTGCTCCTCGTTCGTTGTTCCACCTCCTGCCATGCTTGTTAGGACCGCGCCCGGTCAACTCAATGAAGGCGCTCGGTATGGATCGCTCTGAAATCCATACCGTGTCGCGACACCGCCCTACCTTGCAGCCTCTGACGAGCCGAGGCAGCCGAATATGCCGACTGATGCCCTCGACGCATTTACTATGCTGGGGCGGGTTGGGGCGTGCCACCGAGTTCCACCAAGTTCAGTTATCGGGAAAGTTAACCGAAAGGCTATACCTTCTCGACCGCCAACCCTCCTGCCAACTCGCCGGTACTGCTCTCCAGAGGATGACCCTTATTGTTGATTAGAAGCGAATCCGCATCTCCGCCGTCCTCGCCCAAAAAGGGCCGGATGGGGGGGTCAGGTCCTGCTTGCGTCCCCGGTACCAACTGTTCTTCCCCACGTTCAAGCCAGGTGTGGAGGTAGCCGCAACGTCGACGGCGTGCTCATGATTGCGAAGTTTCCCTGCGCTGCAGTGGAGACGCAGGGGCACACTGACGTCAGTCACGTCGGAATACTGGTGACGGCTGCAGTCGGACAAGCATCAGAGCTGAATGAGCCGCCGCGGCGCTCTCGGCTGGTCCGGCTTCGTCCTGGCCTCCGCTCCCCGCATCAGGTCCGGTCGACGACGGTGAAGCGAGTGGCTTCGCCAAGCACCTGTTCGGCGCTCTCGAGGTCGGCGAGGCGGGCCGCCACCGTCGCGGCCGCGAGGTGAGTGGGTAGAGCCACCGCGAACTTCAGGCCCCGAACTGCCCGAGGATCGACTTCAGGCAGTACGAGTGGTGCCTCAGCGCGCGCCGCCTTCCACATGTCTGGCGTCAGATCCTCGCGGAGCCTCACGTACAAGTCCGTAGGGCGCTGAACCTGGTCGGTCACGGATGAGAGTGTTGCGGTCAATGTGGCGTTCGCACGGTATCCCGCCCACGTCCACCAGCGGACGTCGGTGCCTGCGCGGGTGATAACCGGGCCGGCCGGGTGGACAGACTCGGGTGCCTCCTCGTCTCGCAGGTGCTCCAGTCGTGCGCTCGCTCTCCGCGTGAGCGTGACAGGCGGATCAGCGCCGAGCAGGATGTCACGCATGGCTCGGGTGAGGGCGAACGACAGGCCCGCGATCCCGCCCGCCGTCCATTTAGCGATTCCTCCGCCTTCGGCGGGTTCGACGAAACAGCGGCGCCTCTTCCAGTCGATGTAGGTCACCTGCCAGGTCCGTCCGGCGAGGAGGAGGCGGCGGGGGCCGGGGCGGTCCTCGGTCAGCACGGACGGGTCGGTGCGGCCAATCTCCGCGCGCCCCGACAGGACGGTGAACTGTGGTGGGGCCGTGAACGATGCGGTGAGGTCCATGAAGTGGCGGTGACCGAACCGCTTCTCTGCTTCGGGACCGATGAACAGCATGCCGTCGTCCTCGTCGAGGAAGCCCTCCGCGACGAGGTGGCGCAGGATCGGTTCGCCGGATCGGTCGAACGGCGGCAGGCCGTTCCACTGTTCCGCCCACAGCCTGTTCCCGAGTCGATGTTCCTGGAGTGCTACAGCCAGGATCTGCTGGGCGACCAAGTGACGCGGTGTCGGCGGGACGGCGACATCCTCGACCCACCCTCGTCCCCACAGCAGCAGGAGGCCCGCCGCTTGGAGCAGCGCGCGTTCCTTAGTGGCGAGGAAGAGACATGAGCGTTCAGCTCCGGGCCGGCGACCGGTGCGTCCCAGACGTTGAAGGAAGGAAGCCACGCTGGCAGGGGAGTCAACCTGGATCACACGGTCGAGGTCACCGACGTCGATGCCAAGTTCCAGGGTGGACGTTGAGACGATCACACAGTCGCGGGCCTCGGCGAACGCCTGTTCAGAGCGGTGACGTTCGTCGGCCGACAGTGAGGCATGCGATAGAAAGGTGGTGACGTCGCGGGCGCGCAGAGCCGCGCCAAGCTGCTCCACTTGGCTTCGCGAGTCGCAGAAGACGAGACGTTTCTCGCCAAGATGCAGGGACGCGATGACCTTGGCGGCATTCTCAATGGAGCCGACGTAGTCGAGATCGATCCGGGGGGCGGGAGCCGCCGCGGAGGCGGCCGCTTCCGGAGCGACGACCTGGGCACTCCGGCTCCCGACGCTCGCTCCTTGAAGCCAAGTCAGCAGCTGGTGAGGGTTGCCGACAGTTGCGGATAGACCGATCCGCTGGATGGGGTGTCCAGTGACGCGAGTGAGGCGTTCCAGGATTGCGAGCAGGTGCCAGCCGCGGTCATCTCCGGCGAAGGCGTGAACCTCATCGACGATCACCGCACGGATCTTTCCGAGCATGTGGGCGTGGTCGGTCTTGTAGCTGATGAGCATGGACTCCAGCGACTCGGGCGTGGTCAGCAGGATGTCCGGCGTGCCCAGGCGGATGCGCCGCCGCTCGGATTCGCGGGTGTCACCGTGCCAGAGTGCGGCGCTGCGGCCAAGCCATTGCGCGTACTGGTCGACACGGGGAGCGAGGTTGTTGAGCAGCGCCTTGAGGGGGCACAGGTAGAGCACCGAGATGCCGGTCCACTCTTGCTCGGCCATGGCGGTGAGTATCGGGAAGATCGCGGCCTCGGTCTTGCCGCCTGCGGTCGGAGCCAGCAAGAGCGCGTCGTCGCCGTCGAGGATCGGACCGACGGCCTGGTGTTGCAATGGCCGCAGGCCCGGCCATTCGAGCGTGTTAACGATGTGATGCAGGACGACCGGGTGCAGCCGTTCCATCAAACGTCCAGGTCGATGTCGTCCGCTGTGAGGTTCCGTTCGACCTCGGTGAGTTCGGTGCCGGAGACGGTGAGCTTGTAGTGGACGCGGGGGTCGAAGTCCGCGAATTGGTCGATGCGGTCGAGGACGTCCCCGACGAGCTTCTTCAGGAAGAGCCGTGGCGCAACGCCGACCTTCCCGCCGAGCGCACCGCCCACGGCTCGGGCAAGATCGGCGATATAGGCGTCGTCTGCGAGCGACTTGATCCGGTCGGGAGCATCGGCTCCCGCCGCGTACAGGTCACGGATGGTGATGCCGAGCCCGGTCAGGGACTCCAAGGTGAAGCCGGGAAGCCGGACCTGGACCGCCCGCGGGTTGTCAAAGCGTGGGTCGGTCGTGAAGTCGGTCGCGAGCCGCTGGGCGAGCGGCGCGAGGCGCTGCACACCCTGCCGCCCATCGTAGAAAGAAGGCGTTCCGGTGATCACGAGGTAGAGGCCGGGGAAGCGGCCCGCATGCACCTCGTCGATGAGCTGCCGCAGCGCGTTAAGCGCCTTGTCCCGAACGTCGGTGCGAACCCGCTGCAGCGTCTCAACCTCGTCGAGCACCACCAGCAGACCGGGGTGACCGCCGTCGCGCAACACGGTCAACAGTCCTTGCACGAACCCGAGCGCACCGAAGTGGTCGAGGTTCCCGCGGACTCCGGCGCTGGACCGAGCGGCAGCGGCGACGTGCGGCTGTCCGCCGAGCCAAGCCAGGACGGCGGCGGCCGTGGCTTCGTCGCCGGCGGTGAGCGCCGCTCGGTAGCCGCGCAGTGCTGTCGCGAACGACTGCGCCTGGCGGGACACCTCCACGAGCCGTGCCGTCAGCAGCCGGTCCACCTCGCCGGGCAGGTCCTCTTCGGACGCCCCGGCCGCCAGAGCGTCCTCCTCCAGCGCGTAGAACCACGCGTCCACCACCGGGCGCAGCGCGCTCGGTGGGAAGCTGGCGGTGGTGAGCCGTTCGGTCAGCCGACGGTAGACGGTTTCCAGCCTGTGAAGCGGCGTCTCTGTCTCGGAGATCTGGATCTCGGCGACGGCGAAGTTGCGACGTTTCGCACGTTCCCCGAGCCACCGCGTGAAGAACGTCTTGCCGGACCCGTACTCGCCGCGGACGGCCTTGAACACCGATCCGCCGGACGCGACGGTGTTCAGTTCTCCGTCGAGCGCCGCCTCGAACCGGTCGAGCCCGGTCGCCAGCAGGTCCAGCCCGCTCTCCGGCACCGCGCCGCGGCGGAGCGCGTCGATGACGGCGCGCCGGCGTACGGCGCTGACCTGGTTCGATCGTGCGGTGCTCACGCCCACCAGTGTTCCATCACCCTGTCACTGCACGCCGAACTGCTCGCGCAGCAGAGCGGTGTTGAGCCGCAGTGTGCGTCCGTCGGGCAGGGTTTCCAGGACCTGGACGCCGTCGTAGTTGAGCACCTGGCCGAGCACGGCGGCGAAGCCGTCGGCCCGGGTGATCGGGTATTCGACGCGCTGCGCCAGGGCGGTGACGGGCAGGGTTCCGGATTCCAGCAGTGCCCGCATCGCCGCCTCGATCTTGCCGAGGGGCGGTTTGCGTGACACCAGGTCCATCTGCTGCCGGAAAGTCTCCGATTCCAACAGCGCGGTCGCAAGGTCGTCCAGCGCCGGCGCGGGTTCGGGAACCGGCGCGGCCTCCGGCTCCGGGATGTCGCGCCGTTCGGTCTCCAGCTCGAACAGTGCGTCGGACGACTTCTTCTCCTGCACGATGACCGGTTTCCTCGCGGCAGGCTTCCTCGCAGCCGGGGGCGCCTGCACCGCCGCGACCGGCTCGGTCGACGCCTGCGCCACCGGGCTGAGGGGCTCGGCCTTTGCCGACTCGGTCGCCGACCGCCACCAGGCCGGTCGCTGGTCGCCCAGTTCCCGCCAACCCTTCGGGGGCGGGGCGTTGAATGGCAGGAACGCAAGGACGGGGATCGCGAACTCGGCGAGCGACGCGCCCCCGTGGTGGCCTGCATGCTGCGCCGAGTACCGCAGGTCGCGGTCCCACAGCGCCACGATCTCGCCCCCCGGCGCGTCCGGCACAACGCGGGGGCCCGACAGCGCGACCTCACCGTCGGCGAGCGGCCCGCCGGGCAGGCGGTGCCGCGCCGAGACGGCGCCCGCGCCGTCGATTTTGACTCCGCGACGGTCCACGACATGCCCGTGGTCGCTGGTGAGGAGCACCGCCATGCCGCGTTCGGCGGCCTCCCGCAGCAGTTCCCTGAGTTCGCCGATGTGCTCCGGACGCCAGGTGGCGTCGCCGAGCTTCTGCTCCTTGACGAGACGGTCGTCGATGGTGTTCAGCACGACCGCAATGTGGGCGGTCTCGTCGTCGAGGGCGTCGGTCAGCGCCTCACTGAACGGGGACCCGGAGGTTGCGCCGCGCAGGTCGTCCTTGTGGAACACGGCGGCGTTCCCGCCGCCCCAGAACCGGTGCCTGGGGAACAACCGCTTCTCGTCGGCCTGCCCGCCCTTTGTCAGCTCGGCGGCGAACAGCGACGTCCGCGAGACCGCCGTCACGGTGGGCAGGGCTGCCGCCATGGCGCGCCGCCGGGGCGGGGCGCCGGACGCGTCGGGCACCGGGTCGTACTCGGCCCAGTTGCGGCGCAGTTCCTCGGCGAGCTCGGCCGCGATGCCGGCGCTCATGCCATCCAGCACCAGCATCAGCACGCGGCGCGGCGACCGGCCGGTCACCACCGGCTTGACGATCCGCGGCAGGAACGTCTCCACGGTCAGCATCGATCCCGGGTCGGTGCCCGCGGCCGTCCACTTCTCCAGCGCCTTGGCGAAGGAGCGGTCGATCTCCTTGCGGGCCACGCGCACCCGCTCGCCGATCAGGTCGTAGGCGGACCTCAGCGCCGGGTCAGGGTCGCCTCCGGCCTCGATGTGGTCGAGGGCCTGGTCCACCCAACCGGTCTCGGCCACGTGCCGGTCGATGCCCGCCGCGACCGTCGGCACGTCCCCGGCCGGGCCGGTGGCGGGTTCGGTGGTGAGCCAGTGGACGAGTCTGGCCGCCATCCGGGCCCGGCCGAGCCGCACTCGCGCGTCATGGCCGGTGGCCAGCTCGTGCCTCTCCACAGCGGCCAGGGCGGCCAGAACCGTGTCGAGGTCGGTTTCCCGCAGAGCATGGCCGAGGGAGGTGAAGCGCTTGTTCAGCCCTTCGGGCAGGACGGTGCTGTACCGCGTCTGCGGCTCGATCCCGAACTGTCTGGACAGCTCGGAGGCCCGTCCGAGGACCCGTTCGGTGGTCCGCCGGGCCGTCCGCCCAGCCTCGCCGTTGTCGGCGTCGCTGGCTGCGATCAGGGCGGTGACGTACTCCCGGCAGGCCCGGCCGAAGGTACTGAGGAGGCTGTCCAGGGCCTCCCCGGTCGCGGGTGGCGGGTCGCCTAGCCAGCGTTCGACCCGGCCGCGCGCCCGGTAGGTGTCGGCGTCGGCGGGAGCGTCCAGCCACAGCGCCGCGCAGAGCAGCCCGAACGGCACCGCGTCGGGCCCGTGGTCGGCCTCGACGAGCGCGAACAGGGTCCGCCCCGCGGTTCCGGCCTGTTCCGGCTCGCTCAGGAAAGAGATCAGCCCGTCGCGTTCGGGGCCACGCAGCGACCGCAGCCGGTCCGGCCCGCCAGGGTCGAGCGACCAGCGCAGGAGCAGCCGGGTGTCGAGGTCGTCGGCGAACGACCCGCTGTCGGGAGCGGCGCCGCCGGTGGTTTCGGCGGCGTAGCGACCGAGTCGCAGCCGCCGCAGCGACAGCAGCGACAGCGCAGTGCGCCGGGACAGGATGCCGCCCCTCAGCCGGGGCCAGCCGCCGGGCGGGGCGGCGTCCAGAAGCGCTTCGGCGGCCCAGCCCTCGGCGCGCAGCCGCGGATCGCGCTGCTCCGCGCCGAACGCCTCCAGGACGAGGTTCCAGCTGTCGACGATCTCGACGCGCTGCCGGTGCGCGCGTGCGAGGATCGCGGGGTCGAGTTCGCCTTCCTCCCGGTCGGTTAGCACCACAAGCACCTCGGGCCCGTCCGCTTCCGGCGCGAGATGCTCCAGCACCAGTTCGTGGATGGCGAGCGGCGAAGGCGCGGGAACGATTCGGGCCCGTTGCCCGGTACCCCAGGACAGTTCCTCGGCGCCATCCCACGTGGGGACGGCGCGCAGCAGCACAACCCGCCGCTTGGGGTTGTCATTCAGGCTCTTCCGGCTCGCCAGGTACTGGGTGACGGTCGCGGTGGTGAGCCGCATCGCACCGTTCCCAGTGGCGGCGCCGCCGGTGCCATCGCCGCCAGTGGTGTCGCTGGTGGTGGTGATAGACATCAGTCCACGACCCGCCAGGTGATGTCGACGGTCGCGTCGGCGGGCAGCTTCGCGAGTTCGTCGGCCAGCTCGGCCGCCGCGAGGGACGCCGACGTGCGCCGCGTACCCGCGCGGGGCGCGGCGCCCCCGCCGCCGGGCCGACCCTGCGTGCCGTCGTCGCCAGTAACGGTGGGATGGCTGGAGTCGCCTCCCAGGTCGACGTCGTCGGGCTTGTCCGGACCGGGCTTCGGCTTCGGCTTCGGATCAGGCCCCGGTGGGGGAACCGGAGGCCGGTTGCGCTGAAGGAGCTCAGTGACCTTCCCCCGAGCCTCTTGAAGAGCGGCGATGAGGTCGGCGGTCCGCTGGTCGACGCGGGCGACGCGACGCAGCGACTCCAGCAGGGCCGCGCCGTCGGCGCCCTGGCTCTCCGCGAGGCGGATGATGTCCCAGGCCGCCCCGGCGAGCGCCTCGGCGACATCGCCGGCGCGTTTGACGGACGCCCCGTACCGGTCGGCGCCCACCTCGCCCAGGTCGAAACGGGCGAGCGATTCAACGGTCCTCTTGGCGCCCGAGCCGCCCTGCCCAGCCGACCGCAGGGTCTTCAGAAGCTCTACCGAGCGGCGGGCGATCTGGAGCCGCCCACTGTCGTCGGTGTCGTCCAGGCCGAGGAACCTTGCGTGTTCCCCCAGTTGCTGAACCAGGTTCTCCGCCGGAGCATGAAACCGGTCGGCCTCCTCGGCGATCTGCCGGGCGAACTGGTTCACCATCCGCCCGCGCCGCAGTGTCGGCGCGACCCTGCCGAAAATCGTGTGGAAGCGTTCGGCGGCGGTCGCCCAGTCCTGCTCGCTCGGCAGCGGCTGGGTGCGCAGCGCGTCGCCGTCCTTGATCTGATGAAGCTCCGGCGGCGGGGTGAGCGGGACACCGCCGCGAACCCAGACCCGGTCGTTCATTTCGGCGAACGAGGCGACGATCAGGTGCGCCAGGAACGTGTCCAGCCCGCGCGGCTGCGGCTGGTCGATCCAGTCCAGCAGCTTGACCAGGCTGAGGTCGCCGGTGACGCCATCGTTCTTCGCCTTCAGCATGAAGTGGTCGGACCATTCGTGGGACAGCCGGAAGTAGGCCTCCCGCTGCATGCCGAGGCGCAGCGGTTCGACCAGCCGCGCCATCAGCTTGCGGTCCTTGGCGGGCACCTCGGCCTGGTGGTCGCGTGCTTCGGCGGCGGCCCGCACGTACCCGAAGACGGTCCTGGCCTCGGACGGTTTCACCGGGGTGCCGGTGCCGTTCGGGTCCAGGTCGGGGTGGCCGGGGAACTGCGCCTCCAGAAGGCGACCCGCGATGTGCCGGATCGCGCCGTGCATCGTCTGCCCGAACTGGACCTTCAGGTCAGGCAGGTCGTCGGGGAGCGGCTGGAAATGCTGGTCGAACTCCACTTGGACGTGGGCGGGGTCCTTGGTCTTCAGCCCGTACGCCTGCTTGAAGGCGTCCTTGATCTGCTTGGTCAGCGAGGCGTGCTGGTCCTCCAGCAGCTGTTTGGCGCGTTCGCGGCTGTCGGCGTTGAGGTGGCCGGCGTATTGGGTATCGAACCGCTGGTCGTCGGCGAGGGCCCGGTCGATGACGACCAGGCGTTGGAAGTCCTCGTAGCGCTGCGCGGACAGGTGCGTAGGGAGCCATGCGACGGTCCGGGGCGCCTCGCCCGGCTTCTCCCGGAGTTTCTGGATGCGGTTGACGTCCTCGACCGGACCGTAATTGCTCTCGTCGAACGGCAGGTCGATCACGATCCGCCAGCGGCCGTCAATCTGCGGCACCAGGTCGTGGTCGGGCAACTGGTCCTCCTCGGCGACGTTGCCGAAGATGACTTCGAGGGTGCGCTGCGAGCCCTTCCAGACCAGGTTCAGCTCGTCGCCGCCGAGCCGGCCATCCGCGCGGTCGACGCCGAGTTCCTCGGTCAGCAGCCGGCGGGCCAGCGCGGCGCGGTTGCCCTGGTTGTTGTTGACGCGGGCGTTGGCGATGACGGAGTCGACGTCCACGCCCGTCAGCTCCAGCCGGACGCCCGGGTTGACGTCGGTGCCGGTCTTCTTGATCTCAGGGAACCGGGCAGCCCATTCGTCGACCTTGTTCCCAATGATGCCGACTTCGCTGCCGGGGATCGGTGCGACGACCGAACCGTGGTTGAGCGCGGCGAGCCGCCGGAGCGTGAGGTCGTTGAGCGCGGGCACGCTCGGCGCAAGCGCCGAAAGCAGAAGCGTGCAGATCAACCGGTTGTCGCCAACGAACAGCTTGCACCGCTGGGCCAGCCGCCGGTCGGTCATCTGCTCGGGGTCGCGCAGGTACTGCTGGACATCCTCCTCGGTGACCTCGTGGGTATTCAGCAGGAACGGACGCAGTTTCGTCGTGTAGAGCTTGTTGGCGGCGGCGAACACGACCTTCAGGTCGTCGACGAACGGCTTGTCGCCGCCCCGCGCGATCACCGGGTAAAGCTCGCCGACCGCGATCAGGTCGCCGAGCCGCAGGTGGTCACGGTTCGCGGCCAGCAGCTCCCCCATCAGCTTCAGGCCGGTCCGGGACCGCTGCAAGGCGGAGGAGATGTGGACGAGCGTGTCCATGAATGCCGGCGAGAACGGATACGTCAGCCGGAACGACTCCTCGTCGGCGCCCGTGGTGCTCGTGTCGGAGCCGAGCAGGGTGTCCCAGACGTTCGGGCCGAGCGCCTTGGTCTTCTCGAACGCCTCATCGATCTGCCGGGCGGCGGGCCCGTTCGACCCGCCGACGGGGGTGAGCAGCCGCGCGTGCGCGATCTGCGGCAGGTTCCGGTCCTCCAGCGTGATCTTGTCGAACCGGCCGGACGCCAGGTTCAGGGTGTCCTGGATGGCGGCCTCGGCCGCCCCGGACACCTCCTCGCCGACCAGCTCCCGCAGGTCGCGCTGGCGGGCGATGAACGACACGACCGGGATGGCGCGCCGCGCGTCCCCGCCCTCCACAAAGTTGGTGATCTTCCCGGCCTCGCGGGCCACGAGCCTGCTGTCGTGGATGAGCGTCGCCAGCCACAGCACCAGCTCGTCCAGGAATAGGATCAGCCCGTCGTAGCCGAGCGCCTTGGCGTGCTCGGCGATCACCGACAGGCCGGCGTCGAGCGAGATGAAGCCGTGCTCGTCCTCGGCGGCCTTCCGGGCGAATCCGGGCAGCAGATGGGTGGAGGCGTCCTGGACCAGCTTGGCGCGCAGCTCCGCCGGGGTCGAGGGGTTCAGCAGGTCGAGCGCGACCCCCTCCTCGTGCGACTCCTCCGAGGTCAGGGCCTGGTCGAGCAGTTCCGGTGTCCACGCGAACGACTCGCCCCAGTCGTCTTCGCCGTCCTCGCCGTCGTCGGACGCGCCGAGGCCTCTGATGACGGCGTCGTCGCCCATGGTGACGCGCAGGCCGCGGATGTCGTCGAACAGCGCGTCAGTCTTGTACACCTGCGGGACGGGCGCGTCGGGGTGCAGCTTCCTGACGTACTCGACGTAGCGGCCGAGCACCCGCTGCTCCAGCGACTGCGCGCCCAGCATGTGGTACGGCACCAGCAGGAACTTCTTGCCGTCGTTCTGGACCCATTCGTGCCGGGTCAGCACGTTGTCGAAGTCGCGGTTGCCCCACACCTCCTGGTGGCGCGACAGCAGCGCGTACAGCACCGCCATGAAGTGCGACTTACCGGAACCGAACGAGCCGTGCAGGTAGGCGGCCTTGGAGGTGTGCCCGTCCACCGCCGCCTTGATGAGGTCCAGGGCTTCGTTGAAGTTGTCCCGGAGACGGTCGGTGAGCACGTAGCTCTCAAGAGCCCGCTCGGCCCCCTCGGGCGTGGTGGCCTCGGCAAGGCTCAGCACGTAGTCCGAGGTGGAGATCGACTCCTTGATCGGAATGAGGTCGCGGAGCAGCGGCGGCTGCTGTGCCATCTGTTCTCCCTACGCTTTCCGCCGTCCCGTCACTTCTTGGTCTTGCGTCCCCGCGTCGAGGGTGCCGGACGCCAGGTCCGCACTTCCTCGTCGGTTAGACCATGCTCACCCTGGATCTGCTTCCGGTAGCCGTCGAAGAACGCGGCGGGGGAACCGCCGTACAGCGGATGGAGCTCATCGTGCCACTGGTTCAGCCATGGCTGGAGCTCCAGCAGGCCCGCGAGGAACGGCACGATCTCCTCCCGCGTCAGGGAGTGACCGGTGAAGTAGGTCGCGAGCGCCTGCGCCTGCTCCCGGTGGTCCCACCCGCCCCAGCCGAAGAGCTGCGGCTGGGCGCCGAGCGCCGTGGGATAGGAGATGAACCGCTCCTTCGGCACGTCGAGCTTGCCGCGCGCCCGCCAATACGACGGCTTGAGGAAATCGGCCGAGGTGTACTTGGGCGGGGTGGGGATGGTGTCCCGGATCTTCCGCTTGGCGATCTCGTCAGGCGCGGCGTCCTCCTGCCGCTGAAGGTCCCAGACGTGCTCCCAGTCGGCCCGCTTCCTGAGCCCGGACGGCTTGTAGCGGAGCGGGGCGAGGAAGGGGACGTGCTCGTCGGCCATGAGGTCGGCGACGACCTTGGAAAGTTCCTCCCGAGGACGGTAGATGCCCACCACGGACACGAAATCCTCGTCCTGGGAGAGGACGCTGATCAGCCGCGAGAGCGAGACCAGGACCGGCATGTCGTTCGCGTCGAACCAGTGCTCCCGCTTCTCGATCCGGTCGAGCAGCCAGGACCGCAGCGCCTTCTCCTGAAGCGCGTCCCACCCCTCGGTGGCCCACCGCCGCTTGTACTCGGGGCGCTCGATCATCCCAATGGCACGGGACGTTTCGATCGCGTCGATCCGCTTCTGCACGACCCGCCTGTAGGACTCCGGCCAGTGCGACGGGATCTCGGTGATCGGCGTGGACCTGTGCCGCCTGAACCACTCGTCGGACGCCTCGCCCTTGGCAACTCGACGGGCGAGCACGATCTCGAAGGCCCGCTCACCGAGGGAGAGTTCAGGGACGTCCTCCTCAGGAGCGCGAAGGTCCTCCGGGTGGAGGTCGTAGATCGAGTAGACCTGCCAGTCCAGCTCCTCTTGGAGAGAGATCATCTGCGCACGGATGGACTCCCAACTCTTCCTTGCCTCTTGCAAGGCTGAGGTAGTTGGAGAGGAGGAGACCGTGATGGCAGATGGTGTGACCGACGAGAGCGTCTGCGCGAGGCCATCTAGCGCCGCGGAAAGAGAAGTTGGATATTCACTTGGGAGAGGGAATTGTTCCACTCTTGTCCCACTGAACTGATAGAAGCGCTCCCAGGCGTATCGCCCGGTAGAACGTTCACCTCCTCGATTCCCTTTATCGTGACACACCAATTTCAGCCAGAGACATGCAGTTGAACTATTAAGCAGGCCCGTGAGCTGCCGGTAATCACTCTCACGCGCCTTTTCATGCAGTTTGATTGCGGGTGCCGTCTGCTTAAAGGCGTACCCATTTTGATCAAAGGTAAAATGATTTCCAGTGCTGACCTCTGCAAATGATATCGAATTCTTATCCTCGAGCTTCTGGTAATAGTTTTCCAGGTGAACATACCAGGGATGGCGCTCAGTAATTTTTTTGCCGAAGAGGGTGCGGCGCGCAAGTAGTGTACGCGCCCCCCACAAGAATTTACTTACAAGCGGATCATTTTCCGACAAGGGGTCTCGGTTGGAATCGTCCGTGTAAGGGTTTGCAATCTTTGCGGTGTCGCCGATTGTGTAGTCGCGAACAACTTCACCAACAACTAGGCTGCGAAATCTTGACGGGAATCCAAGGCGGCGTGCGGTTGCAAAATCTGGCACAAGGAAAGCGTCATCTGCTCCGCTATTTGTCGTCCGACCGATGCTTGCGGAGATGCTCCCAATGGTCTTCGTGCTTTTATTCTCTATGTGCTCGATCATTTCCAGACCGCCATCAGTCAGAATCCATGGTTGTTTGGCGAAGTAGCGCTCCCGATCAAGATCTTCACAAGACACCCACGGGCTTGTGGAACCTGGGTTATCGATCTGATTAGTGATTGCAGCCCAGACCAGGCCGACCTCGCCATCACCTGGTTCGGCAGGCTCTCCTTGAATACCACGAACTGTCCGTACTGTGCTTGATCGATTAGATATCGAGCGTCGCGTGCCCACGATAATAACTGTTGGAGTCCCGTGGCCGGGAATATAGGCTCCAGAGGAGTCGATAACCTCAGACAGTTCAACTCTCTGGGAGAAGAAGTCCTCAATTAGCTTAATTCCAAACTCTCGCTTTAGAAAAGAATTTGATGTAATTTGACCAACGATGCCGTATCGCTTTCCGTCTGACGTGCCCCGTTTGACCAACTCAAAAAAGCGTTGAACAAAGGGGACGGAGAGAGCGTATGTTCCTGCACAGGCGTCATATAGTTCCCGGTATACGTTGTTGAGATTCTTGTCTTTGACGGTAATGTATGGAGGGTTGCCAACGACGGCATGATAGCGACCAGGTTCGAGTATTGATGAAAACTCGTGAATATCTTCGGTTGCATAAGAGAACTCGGCAAGCGGGTCGCCGGTCTGCTTATCAAAAAGAGAGAATTCGAGCTGGCGAGTTTTGATTAGAGAGTCGCCGATGGCCAAATGCATGGGCCATTCATGCTTGGCAGCTTCGGCCAAAGAACGGATGTTGGCGGCGGCCATCGCGGCTACCAATAGGCGAAAGCGAGCGATAGCGATGGCGAACGGATTGATATCCACGCCGTGCACGGAGTTGAGAGCTGCGTGGACGCGCTCTGAGAGGTCGCGTCCCGGCTGACGGTCGTTCCACAGGCGGACTAGGCGGCGGAAGGCGCCCAAGACGAAGTGTCCCGAGCCGCAGGTGGGGTCGATCATCTTGAATTCTTCGTAGCCGAATTCACGGATCGCACGGTCCATAGTGCGATCGAGGATGAACTCCTCGACGAACTCGGGCGTCTGGAGGAGTGCGTACCGTTCTCGTGCTGCCTCAGAGAGGTCCTGGTACAGGTCGCCGAGGAAGCGGGTGTCCCAACCCTTGGTGCCATCGTGGCTCAGGGGGTCGGTGAAGTCGTGGACGAGGGTGCCCTCCTCGTCACGGGCCTTCCAGAAGTTGATGAGGGCGCCTGCGGCGTCGTGGCTGATCGGGATCTGGTACAGCGGGTTGTGCGCCGGGTCGAATAGCAGCTTGCCGGCCTGGCCCTTGCCGAGTTCCGCGAAGGCACGCTCCAACCAGCCACGGTAAGTCGGGTCGTCGTCCGCCTCGACGTACGCCTCGTAGCGGACGCGGGCAAGATCGTGACGGTCGGCCTCCGGAGCGGCCAGGTAGGGCTCGGGGATTAGGCGGTTGTCCTCGCAGAAGCGGACGAAGACCGTACCGAGCACCCAGGCCACTGCAACCTGGGTGATGCGCTCGTCTCGCCAGGAGTTCCACGTGGCCGCTGTCCGGCCGAGCTTGAAGGCTTGGTCGTACTCAGCTCGAAGACGGACCTTGGTCTCGGGAAGCTCCTCGACCTGGTGCGACAAGTCCTTCTCAAGCGCCTGAACTTGCTTCTTCAGGTCGATCAGCAGGGCCTTGCGGTCGATCACGTTGGCCGTCCGATCAGCTGTGAACTCCGGGGGTTACCAGAGCACAGGGTAGTGGCGGCCAGCACCAGAACCGGGTGATAGCAGTGAGGACGTTAGTCCTGAAGAGGCCAGGTGGTGTCGTCAACCTGCTCCAGCTTGGTCCACAGTTCCTCGACCTTGCGGCGGGAGGTGTGCTGGATCTCCTCGACGGTGCCCTTGAAGAAGCGGCTGTTGAGGGTCCCGCGGATCGCCTCTTCCACGAGGCCGCCGCAGAGATCGAGCGGGACCGAGCGGGACCAGCGGGTCACCGGCTTGTCGCCCACGATCCCTCTCCCGGTCTCTGCGCGGTCCTCGTGACCTGCGCGAATAAGGCGTTCGGCGTGGCGGCCTCCAGCAAGCGGTCGCCTTGCGGGGCCGGGCCGTAGGCCCACCAGCGGTGGGTGTGGAGCCCCCACCAGCAGCGGACACCAGGGAAGCACTCTTCGATGTGGGCGGTGGTGGTCTGGCGCGTCTGCTCGGACGGGGACTGGGGCGGGCGGTGGAGCGGCGCGGACGGTGTGCCCGAGGGGTGACTCACCGGCCGCGGCGCTCTCACCTCCCCCCATGGGACCGCGTTGGGGGACGCGGTCCCCTCCGGTGGCCGGCCCGCGTTGTGTTGCGGCCGTTCCATCACCGGAGCCCCCTGCGCGCGGCGGCCCGTTCGGCTTCGCTGCGCAAGGCGGCGCGGAGCTCTTCGGGGGTCGAGCAGATCACCGTGGGGTCGATCCCGGCGGCGGGGTCGTGAAGGCTGGCCACCCAGTCGCCCAGCCGCCCGTCCCAGCGAACCGCCCGCCAGATCCGGTGTCCCGTGAAGTCACGGCGCAACTGGGCGAGGTCACGGTCTTCAGAGGAGGTCTGAGTGTCCATTTTCGACCCTTCGGGTTGCTCGTTCGTGAGACGAGCATCCACGCTCCGAGTTACTTTGGGAAGGTTCGTACAGCAGATACAACAACGAGGAGTCACTGATGAGAGTCAGAGAGTCACTCAACCCCGAAGGGTCACTCTGGGATCTCATAGCTGTTCAGCTGCGTAGACACCGAGAAGAGCGGAAGATGTCCGGTAGTGCCCTGGGGTTACTACTTGATCTTGATCGATCGAGTGTTTCGCGGCTTGAGTCTGGCCAGGTAAGACTTCTGGAGAAGCACGCACGGGTTCTGGACCGAGAGTGGGACACGGCAGGTCTCTTCCGGGTCCTGGTGCTCTTCGCCAAGGCGGGTCACGACCCGGAGTGGTTCAAGGCGCACTTCGAGATGGAGGTTCGTTCCTCTGAGCTGCGCATCTGGGAACTCGCTTGGATTCCTGGGCTCTTCCAAACCGAGGCGTACGCGCGGGAAGCCGTGATCGGAGGTGGGTTCCGGGACGTTGACGCACGTGTGGCGGTCAGGATGAATCGTCAGGAGAGCCTGCTCCAGGATCCCCTACCGAATCTCTGGGTCATGCTTGATGAGGGAGTCATCAGGCAACCTGTCGGTGGGCCAGAGGTCATGCGCGGCCAACTCGCCCGGCTCCTGGAGCTGGGAGCGCAACCGAATATCTCCGTGCGGATCGTCCCTCGGCGGGTGGGCGCCCACGTGGGGCGGGACGGCTCCTTCAAGATCATGACTGTGGACGGCAGTGACTCGGTGTACGTCGAAGCGAGCTTCGGCGGGCGGCTTGTCGTGGATGTTACGGATGTACGCTCGTACCGAGCGAACTTTGACCGCATCAGTGATCGGGCACTTCCGGTGGACGCATCCGCCGAGTTGATCCAGCAAGTGATGGAAGGGTTCTGATGACTCCCGTCTGGCGTAAGTCCAGCCACAGCGGAAGCGACGCCGGAACGAGTGACTGCGTGGAGATCGCGCAGCTCCCCGGAGAGATCGGCGTGCGCGACTCCAAGGCCCCCGAGGCCCCTCACCTGGTGTTGGGCGCCGCCGACTGGCATGCGTTCGCCCGGCGTGTGAAGCGCGGCAAGCACGACCTGCCCTGACTCGTACCTCCGGTGTTGCGAGCCCTCGACCTGGTGCGGGTCGGGGGCTCGTCGCTCGGTAGGCGGCCGGGGTCAGGCCGCGCGGCGCAGGTTCACTCAGGAGTCAAGCGGCTTGGTCCATTCACCAAGTGCTTCTTGGCAGGGGATGGCCGTGGCGGCGAGGGGGTCGCGGAACGGGCGCCCTGCGGCCTACCGAGGCTCCCTCGCGATCGGTCGTAGGGGGAGATCATCGGCCGTCTGGGGCCTTGACGCGTTCACCCTCGGCCGCGCGGATTGCCGCACGCCCCTGGCCCTGCGCCGGCACCTGACCGGCGGCAGACCAAGTCGTCCTTGGAAATCGCGCGGGGCGGGACTGGACACATGGCGTGCCCTCTCTTTGTGCGAGCGTGATGAGGAGCCGCGGCGATGGCCGGATCATGGCGTGGATTCAGCGTGCACGGTTGTTCAGCCATGTGTAGCGTCGGGGCTCATGCAACTGAGCGTTGTGGTGCCTTTGCTGGTCACGGTGTTCGTGGCGGCCACCGGTTACGCGGCGACCTACCTGACGAATCTCCGTCTGGCGCGCCGCAAGGATCGTCTGGACCGGGTCAACCGCCAGCTCAGTGAGCTCTACGGTCCGCTGTATGCGCAAGCCGAGGCGGTGGACCGGGCCTGGCGCAAGTTCGTCGCCGGGGGTGGGAACGTGTGGGCTGCATCGGCTCTGGTTACCGCGGAGCAAGCCGCCACCTGGCGTTTGTGGATGTCAACGGTCTTCATGCCACTCAACCGGCGCATGGTAGAAACGATCGTTTCCCGTGCCGACCTATTGCGTGAGGAGACCATTCCCGAGCCCCTCAAGGAGTTGTGCGCGCATGTGGCCTGCTATGAGCCGATCATCGCCCGATGGCAGGACGACGGGTTCGACTCTGTCCAGTTCGCTGATCATGTCTCGATCGCTGGAAACTTTCCACGTACAGAGTTGGACGCCTACCTCCGGGACTCTTTCGAGTCGCTGAAGCGCGAACAGGCACGGTTGCTCGCTCAGATGCAACGCCTACGCTGATCCCGGCGGCATCCTCTCGCGTATCCCCGGCTCCAGGCGGCCCCGGGCGGTGCGCGCGTACTCGCAAAATTCCGCGCCGCCCTGCTGTCGGTTCGGAGGTCCCGGCGCACGGGAGCGTCTCCCACCTTGCCTGTCCGTCCGCCCTACGGCGTGAGGGTGTCGGTGTACGCCGCGTCGACCTCGGCCGTGAAGGTGTCCTCGGCACCGTCGCCGTCGTGATTGAGATGCGGAACGGGCAGCTTCGGGACCAGAAGGCGCGCATGTCCGGGCTCGTCATGAGGAAGCGCAGGGCGTTGCGGAGTTCGGGGAGTTCGATCGTGCGGGTCTCGTAGGCGACCTTCGGAGGTTGAGGATCAGGTTGCAGTAGTGGTCCTTGCGGGTCGTCTGCTCCCCGGGCGCAGGGGCGGCCAGCTCACTGTCCTCGATGGCCATCTTGATTAGATCGCTGTGCAGCTCGCGCAGCGCGAGTTCGCTGCCGCGTGCCTGCTCCTCGTGAGCGATCCTCAGCTCTTCACGCTGGTTCCGCAGTTCGCGACCCTCCATCAAGAGCGCGGCGGTGATGCCAAGGAACGCGGCGCCGGAGAAGAAGACCGCGACCGGGCTGATCGCCTGCCCGCTGTCCGACCAGTGCGCCAGCTCGTCCTGCCGGAGTAGCAGGAGAACCGGGACGAGGACGCAGAGGACCACGACGACGTGCCCCGCGATGATCGCGAGACTTATGGGCGGGGCCCGCCTTATGCGGCCTGTCATGGCACCGCCGAATCAGGTGCGGGATGTGTCAGAAATGCCTTTCAGGGGCTGTACCCGCTCGCCGCGGGCGCGCAGGTCGGTGGCGATGTTCGCCAGGGCGTGCAGCGTCTTCGGATGACGGGTGAGCCAGCCGCCCGACTGGTGACCGACGGGGCCGGGCACGTAGTCGTGGATGAGGGCGGTGTGGGAGTCGAACAGCAGGAAGTCGAAGTAGCCCTCCACGGGAGACGGCGGCACGAGGAACTCGATGTGCTCGCCCAGCGGG
The DNA here is from genome assembly GCF_040653135.1 of Actinomadura sp. NPDC048021. NCBI lineage: Bacteria > Bacillati > Actinomycetota > Actinomycetes > Streptosporangiales > Thermomonosporaceae > Actinomadura > Actinomadura sp. NPDC048021. The sequence goes on along the minus strand of NZ_JBEZJQ010000003.1, from coordinate 15,467 downwards.
CCGCGCACCTCATAGTTGATCAACTCGTAGTGCAGGTAGTCGGTCAGTGGATAGGAGAGCAGCCGTACCCGGGTGAACTCCAGGTTCCGCGCCCTCACGTCGTCACGAAGAGGCTGGTCTCCCATCGCCTCCTCCTCCAGCAGGCGGCGGGCCAGCTCGGTGTCGCCCGGCTGGAACGCCTCCTGCGACCGGACGCCGTCGGCCTCGCGGTAGGACTGTCGGCACTCCAGCTTGAGGAAGCGCCGCTCGGTGCGTGCCCAGGCCGCACCGAAGGACTCCAGGAAGCCCTCAAGGGTGAGACGCTCGCTGCCGTCCAACGCCCACGCGGGCGGTTGATGCATCATTCGAAGGACGTCTCAGTGTGCGAGTTGCGGACGTCCGTCCAGGGCCCTTGATCTGTTGCGGGTCGGGGGCTCGTCGCTCGGCGGGCGGGCCGCGTGGGTCAGGCCGCGCGGTGCAGGTTGGTGACCCAGGAGTCGGGAAGTTTAATCCATTCGCCGAGTGCATCTTGATAGGGGACGGCGGTAGTGGCAAGGCGGGGTTCGCGGAACGGGTCGGCCTGCGGGCACAGCAGCCACAGGCCGCGTCCGCCCCTGCGGGCCGTCGCCGACAGTGAGGTGAGGACACCCATGGCCTGGTAGCGGGCGAACACCGTGGTGTCGGTCAGCAGCAGCGGGCCGGCGCCCGGCGCCATTAGCTCGCGGATCACCGGCTCCACGCGGCCCCACGCGGTGCGCGTGTACTCCTCGAACTTCCGCGCCGCCTTGCTGCCAGGTTTGGCGACGTCGGCGCGCAGGATCGTCTCCCACGTCGGCTTGGTGTCGGGCGGGACTAGTTCGTGCAGGACGCGCAGGAACAGGGTCGTCACCGACAGCGGCTCGGCGCCGAACCGGGCGCCCGACAGCTCCGCCACCGCCTGCTCGGTCAGGCCCGATCGGACGGTCAGCAACCGGAAACCGTCGCGGTGCACCGACGACTCCAGCCGCTCCTCCGCCTCGGCGGCGGCGGCCATCAGCGGATCGCCGGCGTACCGCGTCGCGCCGCCCTTGCGGGTGCTGCGGCGGCCGGCCCGCGTGGTGATGTAGCTGGAGACGATGTCCAGCTTGGCGGGCAGGTACCGCAGGGTGCGGGTGTCCTTGCGTTCGGACAGGGTGAGGTCGAAACCGGCCTCGCGCAGGGCGCCGGTCAGCGCGCCGCCGGTGGGCAGCCGGTCGCCAGTGTCGTCAAAGCGTGGGAACCGGGTCAGCACCCGCTCGTGGACCTCCTCGGCGGTCAGGCCGGGTTGGTTTTCCTCCGGGACGCCGGGGATCAGCCGGACCAGGCCCGCCTGGGTGAGCCGTAGCGCCCGAACCAGGGGCAGGTCGCGCGGGTAGATCTCCAGTCGGGGGGTGACGGCGGCGTTCTTCGCTGCGGCGACCGCGAGCTCGACCGTGCGGCGCTCGTCCCAGTCGATCGTGCCGGGTGGCGGGCCGATCGCGCCGAGCTCGTCGAGGACTGTCGCGGCCGTCGGCAGCGTGTCCAACTGCGCGAGCCGGTCGGCAACCCTCCCGAGACGTACGGCGTAGTCGTGCAGACCGGGCGCGGAGGGGGTGTCGGGTCCGTCGTCCTCGCCGACCTCCAATGCCAGCAGACCGCCGCCCGCTGCGTCGCCGCCGTCGTCGCGGTTCGGGGTGTGGCGGAAGGCGCTCTCCTCCGGGACGTACTGCTCGGCCTCCACCACGGCGCGGACCGCGGCGAGCCCCATCGCGCGCCGCAGCTCAGGATGCCGGAACGCGGTGCCGCGGCGGACGGTGAGCACCTCGGCGATCTCCGCCGCGGACGCGACCCGGCCGAACTCGGCCAGCAGCTCCAAGATCTCCTCGCGCAGCTCCTTCACCGCCGCCAGCCGCCGCCAGCGCTTGCGCTGCTCCTTCAGCACCTGCGGGACGCGACCCCGGGAGATGCCCAGCGGGTCGGCCACCTTCGCCTGCGTCGGCCACACCGGAACGTCGGGCAGCGCGCCGGTCTCGTCTGGCAGCCGCAGCAGCAGCCGCACGATCTCGACCTCGTTGCGGTTGGAACCGTCCGGCTTGAGCTTCGGCACCAGAAGGGTCGCCAGCGCGTCGAGGCTGGCGGCGCGCAGCACGCGCCCCGCGAGCGTCCCGGCCTCCTCACTCGTCGCCGCGGAATCGACCAGCGAAGCCTCGGCCTCGCTGAGATCCTTCAGCTCCCCCGCCGCGACTTTGCGCCCCTCGGGCGTCAGCGGGGAGCGCAGCGCCCGGCCGAGGCGTTCGGCCCACTCCCGCTGCCGCCCCTGGATCTCCGTGCGGGTCTTAGGCCCCAGGCCGGGGCCGTTGACGAGGTTGCGGCGGCTGTACTCCAGCAGCTCGCCCACGGTCGTGACATCGAGGCCGTACAGGAAGGACAGGGCGGCAGGCGTGAGACCGGCTGCCGACAGGTGCGTCTCGCGGGTGGCCTGCGCAGCGGCCCGGTCGCGCTGCTGCTGCGCCGTCTCCGGCTCAGCGTTCGCGATGCCGCCCTCCCCAGCCCCGCCGCCGGCGACGGAGGCAGGGTGACGGCTCCCCGGGCCGGTAGACGGGGCCGCTTCGGCCAGATCGAGGAAGATTTTCTTCCAGGCGTCCCGCATCGGCTTGAGCTCGGGGAACCGCTGGTCGGCGTCCCGGTTCAGGGCCCTGCGAAAGAACACGACCAGGGCATCGCGGATCGCCGGGTCGAACGCGTCGGCCGCGATGGTCGGGTAGGGCCACTCCTGCGGGTCGAGCTGCCGCGGCGACACCTTGCCATCGCCCCACTTGGGCAGCTCACCCGACGCCATCTGATGCAAGGTGACGGCGACCGCGTACCGCTCGGCGTGCGCGTCGTACACCGAACGGGTCAGGCCGCCGATGAACGGGTCCAGGAAGCCGTCGGTGCCCGCGTCGGTCTCCTGCACGGGGTAGCCAGCCAGCGAGAAGTCGATCAGGACGAGTTCGCGGGTGCGGTTGGGGCGGATCCGGATCGCGATGTTGTCGGGCTTGATGTCGCGGTGCCAGACGCCCTCGCCCTCCAGGAAGTCGACCGCGCCGAACAGGTAGTCGCCGTAGGCCTCCAGCTGGTCGATCTGGAGGCGTCCGCGTTCGCGCAGCTCGCGGGCAACGGTCTCATGACGGTGCCGGGTCGTGCTCGTGCCGGGCTGGTCGTCGGTGAAGCGTTCGTCGCCGACGTACTCCAAGGCCAGCACGGTGCGCCCGCCGATGACCAGCGGCTCGGGCTCGACCAGGCGGATCACCCGGGAGTCGGCGCGCAGCCGCCGCATGACCTCCGCCTCGCGGACCAGGACCGCGGCGCGCGCATCCGACAGGGCGACCTTGAGCACGGCCGGCCTCCGGCCGTTGCCCGCCCGATCGGCTCGCAGGTCGCGTACCAGGAAGGCGCGGCTCGTCGAGCCGGTTCCCAGCCGCCGCCGCACCTCCCAGCGGCCCGCCAGCACATCGCCGGGGGCGGCCTCCAGCGGGTCCTTCTCCTCCTGCTCCGGAGCGGGCGCCGGGCCGGGATCGGTTGCAGCCGGGGCGGTCAGCGCGTCCTCGACGCACTCCAGCATCTCGAGGAACTCATCGACCGTCGCGAGCCGCCGCTCCGGCTGGAAGGCGGTGGCCGCCTGAACCAGCTCGTCGACGTCCGCCGACAGGCCGTCGACGACCGCACTCGGGCGCAGCCCCCCGCCCTCCTCCAGCCGCACCAGCACCTCGGTCTGCGACGTGCCGGGAGGCTTGCCGGTCGCCAGCAGGTACGTCAGGACGCCGAGCCCGTAGACGTCGAGGGCGACCGGGTCGGGATCGACCGCCGTGAGTTCCGGCGCAAGATAGGCGTCGGAACCGTCCGAAAGATGGATCGCCGATAGACGGGTCGGCGCAAAGCGGGTCGCGCCCGCCGAACCGGCCCGCTGGGTCGCGATCTGCCAGTCGGAGATCTGCAGCGACGGCGACAGCCAGCGGGCGTCCCCGTCGGCGGACGGGTCAGCGCTGCGGCGGCGCGGGCGAGGAACCACATGGATTGAGCGCGCGGCCAGAGCACGGTGATGAATACGGCTGGAGTGCGCGGAGCGGACGGTCTCGGCGAGCTGCCGGACCAGGGCCATACGGTCGAGAATGCCAAGCTTGTCGCCGTAACGAAGGAGGTAATCGTCGAGCCGCAGGGTGTCGGGGTCGTAGTCGAACACCAGGGCGGGGCCGGCGGAGTGGCCGGACGGGTCGTACTGCTTCAGCTGGACCACGCCCGGATGACGGAACCGCTGCAGAACGGCGGCCTCACGCCGAGCGGCGCTCTCCACCGACCGGCGTATGGAGGCGTCGGCGCCGCGCTCACTCAGATAGATCCGGACCCGCGCCGGCTCATGCAGCTCACTGTGCCGGGCCAGGTGGTCGGCCCAGGTCGGGCCCGTATCGAACGCCTTGCGCTCCAGCAGGTACGGGCCCACCTTGAACTCCGCCTCGCTGCGGCGAATGCCGACCCGGTCCAGCGCGGCCTTGATCGCCCGGGAACGGGGGCCGGTGATCCGCCGTCGCTCGTCATTCGGGGGACGGCGGAGCATCTGCAGGAGTTCATCGATGGTGTGCGCACTGTGCTGCTCACCCACCGGCAGCCGGACCCGCAGCGAGGAGTCGGTGAAGCACACACCGGCACCGACCCACACGCGTTCGCCCTTCTGGGCCAGCAGCCCGGCGAGCTCCTTGGCCTTCTGGTTGACCAGGTGCAGCGGGTTGCCGTGCGGGACGCGGCGCCCCGTAGGCGTTGTCTGCACCCAGGTACCGTTCTCGGTGGCCAGCCGGCCATGCCAGTCCTTCAGCTCGATCATGTGGACGCCACCGGGGGTGACGACCAGCAGGTCCACCTCCCGGATGTGGCCGGTATTGGCGGTGAACGTGAAGTTCGACCATGCGCGCCAAGGATCGGCGTCCGGCAGCTGCTCCCGAATCGCCTCCAGGCCGCGCCGCTCATGCTCGAACTGGGACTCCGTGACCGTCGTCCACCGACCTTCGAGCATCCCCAACCTCGCTCATCGACGCCCACTTCACCGGCCGCCCACCCGGCCGCCTGTGCTCAGATGCTATAGCCGGGCCCGGACACCGAGGAGGCGGTGTACAGAGGTGGAAGGAAGTCGCGGACCGTGGTGTCGGCCGGTAGTCGGCCTCGGGGTTACGTGCGACGATTCCGGCTCCTACTGCCTCGGACGCCGACGTACATGCCTCCTGGTGGCTCGCCCGGCTTGGCTTTGTTGGTCTCCCGATGGGTCTCGAATCATGGCCGGTGTCACTCCAATGACCTCGGACGCGAGCGTCAACCAAGCCTTTGCATCAGCGCCGCCTAGATCATCCGTCCACATGAGCGAGCCATTCGGTCCGCCGCCTTGGTCATGCGGAAGGATGCCGTTGTCGGCATACCAGGCTTTTTTGAGCTCCCACTTCCGGGCATAGTCGGGTAGGTCGAGCATGCCCGCATGCTCCCAGTACACCGTTCGCCCATCGGCGGCCGCGATCGTGAAGTCAGGGAGGACGACGCGTCCGTCGGAACCGGTCAGGGGCTCTTCGTATTGCCAATGACCAGGAACAAGTCGGTCGAGAAGACCGGCGATGATGACCTCGTTCTTCGACGCCATCGGGATACCGCTTGCTGAAACATGCATCAGCTTCCGGTCGAAGCGGCGACCCTCGCCCCGAACCTCGAGCTCTACCGGGTGTGGAACGTCGAACAGGTCGGTAAGCCGCCGAGCGGTCTCCGAACGCCACGGCTGCGCGAGCTCCCGTAGGTCGGAGAGTGTGCCCTCATGCAGGATGACGACCTTGTCCTTTTGCCTGGTGAGAGCGGTGTACATGAGCTCGCGAGAGACGTTGGTCCGAGCAGGGAGGATGAGGAACGTCGTGTCGAACTCTGATCCTTGCGACTTATGGACCGTGACCGCCCATGCAAGTTCGAGTAGCGCGTCATCAGAATCCGTCGGCCAGTACGAGTACTGGAATCCGGGCTGTGAGGAAAACTCAACATTGAGGCGAAGCTTATTCTTCGGCACTTTCTTCGCCGGCGTCACATATGCGATAGCGACGCCGATCTCGCCATTCGCAACGTAGTTCATTGCACCCGGTTTGGGCCAGGCGGACAGCTTCTTATTGGTGGTCTGCATGACCTTGTCACCGCGAACGATCAGCTCGGGTCCGATAGGCCTCGGGATGTTGCCCTTCGGGGTGTTCTTCTGTGCCCACGAGGTGTCGCTGTCCCGATACGTGCGTTTGATGTGGCGGTTCAGCTCTACCGTGCCGAACGCTCGTGATCGGGTTGGGGAGAGGATCTGCCATCTTTCGGCTTCCCTACCCGCGCCGACCTGCCAGTTCAGGTACGGACCGTTGATGACGCCGCCATAGGTAAGCGCGAAGGCTCGTATCGGGTCGGGGTCGCCGTCGAGAGAGAGGTTGTGTTCAAGCTCGTCAGTCAGCACCTCAACAGCAGTCCGGTCGCTCCAGGTCACGTATCGCACGGTGGGCAGATCGGGGTTGGCGGCCAGCTCTCCCCAAATGGCTTCGTCGCCCGCCCCTCGGGTGTTGTCGCCGAACCAGGCTGCTAGTTCGAGGTCATGCCGTACACCGTGGCTGCCATCGGCGAGTTGGCGCCGTGGCACCTGTAGTTCGACGTAGCCGGGTGCAACTCGAACCCAGCTGCTGAACTTGTCAGGCCGGAGCTTGTTGACGAGGTCGACGAAGGGACGGCCAGCGCCGATCGGCGGCAGCTGGCGCGGGTCGCCGACGAGGATGAGTCGCTTGACCCCAGCAAGGGAATCAAGGGTGGCGGCGAGCATCTCTTCGGTAAGCATAGATGCTTCGTCGATGACGACCAGCGCATAGTTGTGCCGTGGCTGCTGGTCTCCCCACACGAGATAACGGCCCGTCTCCCCTTCGTACCTCTTGGTGCTACTCAGGTAGGACGCAAGCGTCCTAGCGGGCAACTTGACCTTAGTTTCCAGTTGAACCTTCGCCTTACCTGTCGGCGCAAGGAGGAGGACGTTTCCGGTGGCAACTTCGGGATATTCGACCAAGGCACGTAGCAGCGTGGTCTTACCCGTTCCTGCCGGCCCAATGAGCACCGAGAGGGGCGCCTCATGGAGCGCAGACAGACCGGCGGCCTTCTCGGTGCGGGCCCGGTCCTCCAATTCGTCGATCTCTCCAGTGACGTCCTGGTTCTGGTCCAACGCATTGTCCAACGCCGTCCTGGCATCCGTGACCGGCCCGAAGGGGACCCGGCTCTCCTGAGCCTCGACCCAGTCCCGAATGACGGAAGAGGTTTCTTCAAAGCGTGTGAGTTTGTACGCAGGTTGGCCTTCAGCGAGCAAAAGTGTCGTCAGTGGCGACCACTCACTCCACTCGTTGATTCCATCATGGTCCAGACCGAGGCCTTCCAAGATCGTCTTGGTCAGGGCAGGCGGCTGGGCAAGTGCAACATCGTTTGCCAGCGTGATGGCCTCGTATTCTGGTACGACCGTGTCACCCTGCCGTCCTTGCCGTTCGAGTACATCGGTCAGCAATGCCTCGATCCGGCGCGGGTCGAGATGATTATCCAGTTCGAGCTTATCGGGAACCGGCGGTTTCCAGGTGACGTGTGTCGACGGGAACAACGCCCGGTCGACGGTCGTGAACGGGACATGCTCTAGCATGCCGTAGGTGCATGTTGATGCAAGGTACGGGTTTTCCAGCAGGTCCTCGGCCACCATTTCGACCTCGGTCTCACCGTCGAGCAGCATTTGTACCTGGGCCGGGGAAATGTCGAAGCCGGAGAGCAACCGCAGGACGGCCTGGCGCTCGAACGGCACCTTCTTCCAAATCCTGGCCTGGAGGGCACCGATGTGCGGTTTTATGGTGTTCGGCGCGCCAGACGGGTCGGTGAAGACCGTTTGCAGGAGATCCCATGGGTCAGTTTCATCTCCAGCCTCTCCGATCACTGCCCGCGCTGCCACGTACGGCTGCTGGACGCCGATTACCTTGAGCACGCCCGGTAGACCTGGAACAGGGCCACGCAGCTGCCAGAGTCGCTCGATCTGACTCTGCAGCCAGTCGCGACCAGCGTCAGGCACGTTGATGCCTAGTTCGCGCATGCCGTCAGCTGCCGATTGGAGGGAAGTCAGCGCCTCAAGCGCGGCATCGTCGGAGAGGTGCTCGGTTACGTATGAGAACTCGACAGTACGGCCTTCAGGGGCCCATGCGAGTGCCGCGTCAACCTCAGTGCCCTCATCCATTAAGGGGATGAGTTGCTGGTATGGCAGCAAGATCCCGTCGGTCATGTCGGCACGTAGTGAGTGCTCGACAGTCGTCTCCCACATGGAGGACCTGAACGGCGCGTCTTCCGACTGGTTCCACATTGTGGGCGGGGTGAGGCGCGTGACCCGTGCGGCGCCGACCAGCAGGCGGTCGGTGCGTTGCTCTTGGAGCGGCGAGTGCTTCAGATACGCGAAAACCAATGAGTCGCCCGTGGCAACGGGTTCAAAGAATGTCTCCAAGATGGCACGTTGGTTTTCTCCGTCCATCACCCATGGCGGGGTATAGCGCAGTTTAAAATTGGCAACCTCCTCCGCTTCCAGGTTGAAGGAGGGGACCCGATCGTGGCCGATCTCCTGCGCGAAGGACTCGCGGTTCATCCAGCGGAACGGAACCGCCTCGAACGCGTATCCAGGAAGAGTGACACGAGTGTCGTAGAGCTTGCCCTGGAGAGCACTGTTATGCCGGTAGGGATGCTGTTTGACGACGGAGTATCCCAGGGGTGACATAAATGTCGCGCGCTCGCTAAGGCAGGGAAGCCGGTCCTGATCGAGGTTGTCGATCTCAGCGCTCGAGTGAGTGACCTCGAACGCGTCGTCCCGCCGCCTGCCGATCGCAGCTAGCAACGTACAGGACGAGTTACTCAAGGGGTCATCACAGATGAACTGATCCCAGGGGCGGTCTCGCCATGGAACCCTCATCGACAGGTGCTGCATTCCGGCCACACAACAGGTCTATCACCCAGAGTCGGTACAGTCTTCCGATCAGCCCCTGGTTCTTCATCATCCCCGTGATTACACTGGGTCGCTCCCCACCCTCCGATGACACGACCTGGAAGTTGTCGCCTCTCACACCTCTAAGATGATCGAGCGGCTCTCGGCCGGGGGTACTCCAGCACACGAGGCCAGCCCACAGCCCGCAAGCGCTTGGCTCACGACGCCCCTGACACAGGGCACGCTGCGGACGGCGTTGTCATCGAGCGGTCCCATGTGGTCGGCTGTTCCGGTGAGCATCGACCAGTTCTTCGGCTACGGGCCTGAGGCTCCGTTCGCCACCAACGAGGTGTTCACCAACAGGGAGGAGCAGATCGATCGGTGTCATCGCTGGTTGATCGAACACTCCGCACGTGAATGGCCCGTCCCGGCACTCATGGACTTCCAGCGGCCCGCGGTCAACATCCTCGCGGTGGCTGGAGAGGGCGGCATCGGCAAATCCACCCTGACGCGGCACGTCGCTGACCTCGCAGTTCGGGGAGAGTTGGACGGGCTTCCCAAGAATCGGGCGTGCGCCGTGCTGGACTTCGCAGACCCCGACAGCTCCAGCTTCGAGTCGTTGCTACTGCGCGTCCGGGCTGGGCTGGGAGGTCTGGCGCGTTCCTGGCCGGCTTTCGACGTCGCGCTGGCCCTCTATTGGGAGCGCAAGCATCCGGGTGAGTCGCTGGCCGCCTTTCTCGGCAAGGGGTCGGTGGACGGACGGCGAGCAGCGGATCAGGTGAGCGGGACCGTCGACCAGTTCCTCGGTGGGTTCGGCGCGATCAGCGTCACCTACCAGGTCTTGGACAAGCTCGGACGCACCGTGGCGCATAAGGCCAAGCTGAAGTCACTGCGCAACGAGTTGCCCGCGCTCGACCCCATCCTGGATGAGCCCGACCCCGACCGGATGCTCGGCTACATGCCCGTCCTGCTGTCGGCCGACCTGGAACGCGCCCGAGCCAAGAGGCCCGTACTCGCGGTGTGTGTTCTCGACACATTGGAGATCGCCCAAGGGCTGCCGTCCGAGCGCGGCGGCCTGGAGGACCTGGTGTCGCGGTTGGTCTACCTGATGCCGAACGTGGCGTTCCTGGCGGCCAGCCGCTTGCCGCTGGGCTGGCACGACCCGGTCCGTGCCCTTGGGCTGACCTACGGCGGCGCGCACCGCTGGCCTGATCTCGCCGGACCGGTCCAGCTCAGGCTGGACGGCTTCGACCCGGTGTCCGCGAACGAGTATCTGACGACGCGGCTGACCGTGGACGACCGCCCCGCCATCGACGAGGCGGTGCGGAACCGGATGATCGCCGGATCCGGCGGCTCACCGTTGTATCTGGACCTGTCGGCGAGCCTGTACGGGCAGTACCTCGCGCGCGGGCAGGCGCCGCCCCCGGAGGTGTTCGGACTCGGGTTCCCCGAACTGGTGTTGCGGACGATGAGGGACCTGTCGGAGACCGACCGTGACCTCCTGCGTGCCGCCGCGCTACTCGAAGCGTTCGATGCCGATCTGCTGCAAGCGATGCTCCCGGGCATCCGCCGCCGGCGGATCGAGGCCTTCACCTCCCGCCCGTTCGTCCGGCGTGAGGAGTCGGTGTGGCCCGCATACCGGCTGCACGACAACCTGCGACGCAGTGTCCTGGACTGTGACGCCCACACACCCGATGGATGGACCCTCAGCGAACGTCGCGAACACCTGCAGCGCGCCATCAACCACCTCGCGAAGGTCGCGTTGTCGATCTGGGACGAGGAAGAGTCGGCTTCGCTGGCTGAGCGGAGCCGCCGGACCGTCGCCGCGTTCTTACTGCTGTTGCGAGCCGCGATCGAGCACAGCGCAGTGCCGCCGGTGCTGGGGGACCTCGCCTACAGCCTGAGCGTCGCCGGCCACTGGCAGGTCCTGGCGTCCCTCCCCGCACCGGACGCAGCACCCGAGCTAACGCGGCTGTCCGCCGTCGCCCGGCTGACCACCCGCGGCGACCTCAACGCCGAGGACCGCTACCAGGCGATGCAGAGGCTCGTCGGTGAGCACGCAACCCCCGAATCCACCGACCCATTCGCCGACTACTACCGCTGGGAACTGGGCACCCGCGCCCACGTCGCGGGACACCTGAACGAAGCGATCGGTCACCTGTCGGCGATCACACCCGACGGCTCGCTGATCGGCGCGAGCGCTCTGTTCGGCTTGGCCGACAACGCCCTTCGCCGCGGTGACTACCGGCAGGTCGCCGAGCTGATGGACAAGGCCACCGACGAAGGCCTCGACCGCATCCGTGTCGCTGACATGCTCGGCCACACCTACATCCACAACGCCCGCTTCGCCGACGCCGCCCCTCTCTTCGAGACCACGCTGGAAGCCGCCCAGGCGGCGGGAACGCCGCTGTGGGAAGCCCGCGCCCTGCGCCACCTGGCCCTCGCACTCATGTGGTTCGACCCTGACCGCACCCTCGCCCTCGTCCCCCGCGCCCGGGACCTCAACTCCTCCGTCGGGGAGCTGATCGGTGTGGCCCAGTGCGACCTGGCCGCCTCCATGGCTCACGCCCTACGCGGCGAGCATGCGCAGGCCGAAGACCTCTTGGAAAGCGCAGCCCGCCAGTACGAAGAGCTCGGCGCCACCGGGGAACTCACCCCCGCGGAAGCCATCCGGGTACTGCAGTACGCCGCCGGAGGACGCATCGACCAAGCCACGGCCATTGCCACGCGACTCGCCGCGTCCTCTCAAGGCGCGCAACCCGAGTGCCTACCCGTCTGGGTCCAAGTGACCAGCTTGTGGACCAGCATTTCTGCCCCAGGGGATGCGGCCTTGGGATGGCTGGACAGCACCGAAACCGCCCTACAGCGTTGGAAGGAGCCCCTAGACCGGCTTCGACGCCAGCACCGTAGTGTGTGCGCACCGCTCGACGTGGCTGACCGACGGGCGTTCATCCCCACCAACCGGCTACCCGACGATGTCCTCGATCGCAGCGTGCGGTCGGCGTCCGCCTCTCCGGCATTCGATGGGCCACCCATCCAGCATGCCGACGACGGGATCATCAACGGGGAACGCACTGTCATCAAGCTCCAGCGCCGCGCCCACGAACGCCTGGAGACCGCCCTGCACTTGGAGCGCCTCCGCACCGCGACCGGCATCCCGGCTCCGCGGCTCCTCGACTACGGCGCCGTCCCTGGCGGCACCTGGTGGGCTGTCCTCGAACGGCTCCCTGGAACACACAGCGACCAGCCAACTCTCGAGCAGCAGCGCGCACTGGGACGCATGCTGCGCTCGTGGCACTCGCATAGCCCGGCCGCTGGCCTGCGGCTGGACGACCCTGGCGCGCTCGGCGTCCTGCTCGGCTGGGCACGCCGCGCTGCCCCTCGCGCCTACCCTGCTCTCGCCCAACGCTTCTGCGACGCCTGCGAAGCGATGCCAGTGACGCCGATCCACGGGGATATTGCCGTTGGCCATAACGCGCTGTTCGACGGCGACACCCTCACCGGAGTCCTGGACCCTGGCGCCGTCGAACAGGGGCCGCCGATGCTCGACCTGGCCTGGGCGCTTGCCGTGGACCTTCCACGCGGCGGGTCAACCGAGCCACTCCTGGAGGGCTACGGCGAGTTCGATCGCGCGGCCTTGGACGCTCTGCTTCCGCTCATGCTGTTGCGCCGGCTCATCGACACCGTCGCCCTGGGACTATCCGACACAGACGGCCAGTGGATAGCCCGTCACCTGCGCGACAACCATCCGGACCTACTGGCACTAGTGGAAGACGAGCTAAGCCTCTAATCCGCCAGGCCCAGCCGCACCGCCCATCGATACGGGATGTAGTTGTCCAGCACGTTGGCCGGCACCGACAACCGCTCACGGAGCCCAGGCTCGTCGTCACGTGCATAGAAGCGGTTCAGCCCGTCGAACAGCGCCAACTCATACCCCGCCGCCAGCACGCCTGGCTCCCACTCGTGATGGCTGGGACGCGAGGTCAAGGGCACCGTCGCCTCGATCACGATCGCCCGCGGCCGCCACGCCGCCAGATCCGTCGAGGCCAACACGGACGCCTCAGCCCCCTCGACATCCACCTTCAACAGATCGAACCCTGGCTCCGCGTAACCCGACAGCACCGTCTCCAGCCGCGTCACCTCGACGCGCATCTCCTCGCACCGCCATCCATCGGCCAAGTGCAGCGCCAGCACATCCGGGTCCAGCGTGCTGAGGCCACCGCCACCAGTCTTCCCGGGCCCTGGAACGATCCGGAAGAAGCTCGCCAGACCAGGCTGCTCCCCGATCGCCACGTCCAGCGTCACATCACCCGGCCGGGCAGCCCGCAACCTCTCGAAGCGCTCGGGCAGCGGCTCAATGTTGACCCCTCGCCATCCAAGCCGATCCACCAAGTTCTTGGTCAGCGACCCGTGGACCGGGTTCCCTGCCCCAACATCCACGAAGAACCCACCAGGCTGGTCGCCGAAGGCCCGCATCAGCACAACGTCCTCGGCGTTCCCGCCATACGCGACCAGATCGCACCCAGCGGGCAGGTTCGACCCCATACCGCCAACCGTAACCACATCGCCCGCCCCTGCCTCACACCACTGGGTAACTGATTGGCGGGCTATCCTTTATGAGGTCGTGCCGTTACAGCGCCAGCCGAGACTCGGGGAGCATGACAGAAGGAGCCCCGCGATGATCGCAAGGCTGGTGGACCGGAGCACCTCGTTCTGCCTGGCATGGCACCGCCAGATTAGGCACGAGGGCGGTCCGGGCTGTCTTCCAGCGGCCACGCCCGTTCACCGTGAGCGCGCAAGTCGGCGGGGATGTCGGCCAGGGAATTCAGCGTCTTTCGGGCGTGGGTGAGCCAGCCACCGCTCTGGTAGCCGATGGGCCCGGACCCGTAGTCGTGGATGAGGGCGGTGTGGGAGTCGAACAGCAGGAAGTCGAAGTAGTTCTGCACGGGAGATGGGGGCAGGAAGAACTCGATGCGCTCTCCCAGCCGGCTCCGCACCTCAAAATTGATCATTTCGTAGCGCAAGTAGTCGCTGAGGGGATAGGTGAGCAGCCGCACCCGAGTGAACCCCAGGTTCCGTGACCTCACCTCGTCACGAAGAGGCTGGTCCTCAATCGCCTCTTCCTCCAGTAGGCGACGGGTCAGCGCGATGTCGCCCGTTTGGAAGGCCTCCTGCGATCGGACCCCGTCGGCCTCACGGTATGACTGCCAGCATTCCAGCTTGAGGAACCGGCACTCGGTACGTACCCAAGCTTCCCCAAACGCCTCCAGGAAGCCCTCCAGGGTGAGCCATTCGCTGCCGTCCAGCGCCCACGCAGGCGGTTGATGCATCATTCGACCGGGATGTCCTCCTTCGAAGCTATATGACTGATGCGGCCGATTCGAACGACGCCGTTCATTCGGTGCACCGGATACTTTAGTGGATTTAGCCCACTCCTCATTGAGGATTGCATCGCTGGCGGCGAATACACCATCACTGAGAGTGAGAATAGCAAAGGAGTCGGTCGTCTGGGTCGCGTCATTGCGCTCGGCTGGATTGGTCCGAGTGCACCTGCCAAATGTTCGCGCTGCATTGGCGCCCGGGGCCAGGAGGTGGTCCAGTTCCGGACTGCTCGAGCCGTCGCGTCAGTGACATCGGAGTCGGTCAGGTCCCCGAGGTGAAGCCATCGGTAGGCCGCGTACTCGGAGCTCAGGACGATGGGCTGGCCCGTGGTGGGACGAGTATTGGCGGGCTATGCGGCCGGAACCGGAGATGTAGTCGAAGTGAGTGACGAAGCCAGGATCAAGAGTGAGTGGTCCGGTCCAGCGCATCGACGTGCAGTCGCTGGATGGCTTGTGGATGAAGTAGCCTTGGTGTGTCCCCCGTCACTCCTGACGCGGTCCGTGGATGCGACAGGAACTGCATCGCCTGGTGCACGCTGCTATGGGTTCATGATCTGCTGAATCTCCTCGGGAGAACTGCCCGGGTCGTCGGGTTTGTCCTGCTCGTCGGCGACGGCGGGCTCGTCGGTGCGCAGGGGGTCGGCCAGGTTGGCCTGCGGTACCCGGACGGGGAGACCGGACGGTGTGGTGGAGATGTCGAGCACGGGTGACTGGTCCTCCGGCTCGATGGTCTCGGATCCCGCGGGGACGTCGTCGTGTGGTGCGGACGGTTCCGCCGTAGGGGCCTCGGGCGCGACGAGCGCGGGTTCGGCCGGGGGGAACATCGTCGTAGTGGAACGCCTAGCCGATGCGGTAACGCTGACCGTAGTGGGATGGCGCACCTCCAGGCCGTTCGTGGTGGTGGTTCCCGCCTCGACGGGCGCCGGGCCCTGCTCGACGATCAGTTCCCGGGGGATGACGACGACGGCGGTCGTGCCGCCGTAGGCGGACCGCTTCAGCGACACCTGCAGGTTGTAGCGCTCGGCGAGCTTGCTGACCACGAACAGGCCGAGCTGGACCGAGCTCTGCAGGTTGAAGTCGGGCGGGTCGGCGATCCG